>CADCPU010000215.1 GCA_902803365.1 Oscillospiraceae bacterium | reverse complement strand
CTTCATAAGAGATATCGAGCCCGGTGAGATCATTGTTTTCGATGAGAGCGGCATCGTATCTGACAAGACGCACTGCAAGACTAAGGATAAGCACGTTTGTATCTTTGAATATATCTATTTTGCAAGACCTGACTCTGTTATCGACGGCGTTTCCGTTCACGAAGCCCGTAAAAAGGCAGGTCAGATCCTTGCCAAGGCTCATCCGGCTGATGCGGATATCGTAATCGGTGTCCCTGATTCGGGTCTTGATGCAGCTTTGGGCTTTGCTGAAGAGTCCGGCATCCCATATGGTATAGGATTTATTAAGAATAAATATATAGGAAGAACCTTTATCTCTCCGGGTCAGGATGCAAGACTTGATGCAGTCAAGATCAAGCTCAACCCGATCAAGGAAGCTGTCCAGGGTAAGAGAGTAGTCCTGATCGACGACTCGATCGTAAGAGGTACGACGAGCGGTCAGATCGTTAATCTCCTTAGGGAGGCAGGCGCTACTGAGGTCCATATGAGGATATCTTCTCCTCCGTTTACGAATCCTTGTTACTACGGAACGGATATCGACTCGCGAGATAATCTTATTGCTTGTAAGTACGATATTCCTGGTATCGCGAAGTATATCGGAGCCGATTCTCTGGGTTATCTGCCTATGGAAGAGCTCAAGAATCTCATCCGCGGAGATGAGGGAATATGTAATTCCTGCTTCAGCGGAGACTATCCGACTCAGATACCGGAAAATACATCAAAAAGTCGCTTTGAGAAGCGTTTATCAGAGAAATGATCAAGATAGGGGCCTTGTTGCCCCTATTTTAGCCTAAAATTTCAGATACACATTCTTTGACACTGTGGTATGATATTCACGTTGAAAATTTATAACATAAAGGAATAGGTGCCATGGAAATCCAGAATACTGAACTTCAAAGAGCCGTAGATATCATCAACCGTATGGGTAAATACTACGAGAGCAAGGTCGTAGGACAGAGATTCCTCGGATTCTCGCTCATCGTTGCAATGGTAACTAACGGCCACATTCTTCTCGAATCTGTTCCGGGTCTTGCTAAGACCACTGCAGCAAAGGTTATGACTGAGGCAGTTAACGGAACATTCTCAAGGATCCAGTGTACACCTGACCTTATCCCTAGTGATATCGTCGGTACACAGATCTACAACGCAGCGAACAACACGTTCGAAGATAAGATCGGTCCGGTCAATGCAAACTTCGTTCTCCTCGACGAGATCAACCGTTCGAGTGCAAAGACTCAGAGTGCCATGCTCGAGGTCATGCAGGAGAGAACAGTCAGCATCGGCGGTAAGGCCTTCAATCTCCCGGACGTTTTTGTTGTTATCGCAACACAGAACCCTATTGAGCAGGAGGGTACATACGTATTGTCCGAGGCTCAGCAGGACCGTTTCCTTTTGAAGGTTACGCTTGATTATCCTGATGCCAATGCGGAGATGGAGATCCTGAACAGGATCGAAAAAGATGTATTCTCCGATGTGCACTCCGTTGCTACGGTCGAGGATATCGTATTCCTTCAGGACCTCTGCAAGAGAGTCTATATCGATGATTCCATCAAGAAATATATCGTTGACATCGTAAGAGCAACACGTGAGACTGACAAGAGGCTCAAGCCTGAGCTTGCTCAGTACATTGCCATGGGTGCTTCCACCCGTGCAGCTATCGCTTTCATGGAGGCTGCTAAGGCTGTTGCCCTCATTAACGGAAGAAGTCACGTTACTCCGGATGACGTTAAGGTCATGAGATATCCGATCCTCAGACACAGGATCATGCTCAACTTCTCTGCGATCGCTGACGGAGTAAAAGAAGAAACATTGATCGATGCCATCCTCGGTACAGTTCCTACGCCATGAGACTGAATTACATTTCACAGATCAAGTCAAAGCTTAAGAAGTCTGTGGTTATCGGTACCAAGAGACCGTCCGTCAACATCCTTGACGGATCGTATCTCTCTGTCTATAAGGGCCGAAGCCTGAATTTTGAGGACTTGCGTGAATATGTTCCGGGCGATGACGTCAAGGATATCGACTGGAAGGCTTCCGCGAGGAGCAATACCACGCTCGTTAGAGAATTCATAGCCGAAAAGAAGCATAATCTCATGTTTGTAATGGATACGAACAAGAGAATGCTCGGCGAGACTTCCGAAGGCAAAGAGAAATATCAGGTTGCTTTATATGCAGCCGGAACACTTGCTTATATGGTCAGCCGCAACGGAGACTATATAAGTTCCGTCTATAATGACGGAAGGAGTATTAAATATCATCCGTTCAAGTCCGGACTCATGAACATCGAGAAGATCCTCGAAGAGTATGCAAAGTCCGTAACTTATTCGAACGCTTCCGATATCAGCGCATCTTTGGACTACATCATGCGCAATATCAGGAGAAGGATGATAATCGTTATCGTAACTGATATGGAAGGAAAGAGAACGATATCGGAGCAGACATTGAGACGTCTTTCTGTCCTTCATGATGTGCTCATGATGGACATTACCGATACGGATGCTTCCGGAAAGAGCATTTACGATGTCGATTCAGGGATGATACTTCCGGATTTCTTCACTACGGACCGCAAGCTCCTGAAGCGCGAAGCAGCCCGTAAAGCACAGATCGAGAAGGAATCTGAGACAAAACTTAAGAAAACGGGTGTTGTTTTGGGAAAGTTCAGCGATACCGAGGGTATAGATATCGGTATCACGGAGCTTTTGGCAAAGCACAAGTTGGAGAAGAAATAAGGAATGAACACGACAGTAAATCTTCAAGATGCATTTTCGTATGCGATGTGGCCGATGATCGCATTGGGATCGGCCCTGATCTTGATGCTTGGCTTTTTGTTCGTTTTGTACCTTATGAGGAAACTCAAGAAGCGTAAGCCTAAGCCTGTACCGGTTCCTGTAAAGCCGGCTCCGGTGGCCATCGATGTACTCAGAAGCAAGTACCTTTCAGAACTTGCAAAGCTTACCAAGGCTTTTAATGAAGGTCAGATAGAACTTCGTGAGGCTTATCAGAAGATGAGTTCCATCATACGTAACTTTGTTTTTGAGGTTACCCACATAGAGGTACAGAACTACACTTTGGATGACATCAAGGCTGCTAATATGCCGAGCCTTGAGCAGTTGGTCGAAGAATACTATTCACCTGAGTTCGCGAGAATGTCAGAGGGTGACTTCCATGCATCCATGGAAAGGACTAAGAAGGTGATCATGCAATGGAAGTAAGATATAAAGTTATGCTCTACATTGCGGTCGCACTCTTCGCCGTTCTTTTCATACTCGCCTTTGTACCGTTCGGTAAAGGCCTCAAAAAGTATAAGAAGGGTAAGAAAGCCGCTAACGTTTTCTATACTCAGGACACAGGTTTCTTCAGACGTAAACTCGCCGCATATAAGGTATTTACGTTCTTTACTGTATTTTTCTGTTGCCTCAGCATCGTCGCTTCGACGATCCTTCTGGCAAGACCGTTCCGTAAAGAGACTGTAGTTGAAGAAAAGTACACAAGAGACATCTTCCTTTGTATCGACATCAGTTCGTCCGTTGACTCTCTTAATGCGCACCTTATCAAGGAACTTAAGGGTATCGTTGACGAGATGCAGGGTGAGCGCTTCGGACTTATGATCTTCAATACTTCACCGGTATTGCTTGTTCCCATGACTGATGACTATACATATATCCAGGAGCGTCTTGACGAGATCGAGGACAACCTCAATGAGCGTTATGAGAACTATGATTTCTATAATTACGATGACAGTTATATCTCAACCGGTACGCTCGTAGGTTCGGATGTACGAGGCAGTTCCCTTATCGGTGACGGTCTGTCCGCTACAGTATTTGCGTTCCCTGATCTTGAAGAAGATAAGGAAAGAACGAGACTCATCATCTTCTCGACGGATAACGACCTTAACGGTCAGCCGCACATCTCCTTGGATGAGGCTGCCGATCTTTGCGTGCGCAATGACGTAAAGGTCTACGGTATCGGTCTTGCGGATATGAATAAGCACAGAAGGAATGAGATGCGTGATGCCGTAGAGAAGACAGGCGGCAAGTTCTATGAAGAGAGCGTATCAGGCACTCATAAATCAATAATCAACGATATCGAGCGCGAGACAAAGAGCTTTATCAGAGAAGAACCTGTTGATAAGGAAACGGAGTATGTTGTAATACCTTTCGTTATCATCCTCTCGCTCGTAACCGTTACAACGGTCTTTGCAAGACTGTCCAAACTGTAAGGAAGGAGGGGTGTTAGATGACAATAAATCCAATGATACCTGTTTGGCTCATGGCGATCTTTTGCGTGGCACTTCTTCTTTTTAAGCGAAAAGGAGTCTTGCCTTATGTCAGACAGATCATTGCCGTGGTACTGCTTTTCTGTATCAACCTGAGGATAATGGTCCCTGACGAGAATCAGATCACTGATCCGCCAAAGGTCGATGCCTACGTTCTTTTCGTTATCGACGATACGATCAGTATGATCGCTGAAGACGGACACGGCGAGACAGGCACTACAAGGCTTGATGCCGTAAGAGAAGATTGCGATTACATCATGGAGGAACTCTATGGTGCAAGATTCGGCATCATGACGTTCCATAATAACTGTCAGGTAGTATGTCCTTATACTGAAAATGCGCAGCATATCAGCAGTATGCTCAAGACGATCGAGCCACTCAGAATGTCTTACGCAGAGGGAAGTTCGTTCAACCTCTGTCAGGAAATGATGAAGGAACAGCTCGATGTTGCTAACTCCAAGGAAGATGCAAACGTCTACGTATTCTTCATCAGTGACGGTGAGAATAATAAAGATGAAGACATCGAATCCTACAAGGACATCAAGAAGTTGGTCGACGGTGGTGCTGTTTTGGGATACGGAACCAAGAAGGGTGCCGGAATGCTCATAAAGCCTTATGAGTTTTTCGATAATTACGAGTATCTCGAGGACAGCAAAGGCGAGAAGGCGATTTCCAAGCTCGACGAGGAAAACCTTAAGACTATAGCGGAAGATATGGATCTTGATTATATCCATATGAAGGAAACGGAGGATATCGACCCCGTTATCGATAACATCCTGGAAGATGTAAGGATGACACAGGAAGCTCACAAGGAGATGCAGTATAACGAGACATACTACTATTTCCTGATACCGCTCATCCTGATCCTTATCTGGGACTTTATCGACTTTAAGAGAAAGGTCTGGCACGTATGAGAAAGATAATTTACAGTCTTTGTATCCTGTCATCCCTTGGACTTATTCTGTATTCGCTCAACTTTTTCTGTAACGAGCGAATGATCTCAAAGATGAGGGATAACATTTTCGACAACAACGAATTTGCATGGCTCGGCTTTATGGAGCCGTGGGTAGAGCCTTATAACCTCGGAAACAGCTATTTCAAGCAGAAGAAGTACGAGAAGGCCATCGAGGAATACGATAAGGCGCTTGATATCAAGACTCTTCCCGAGAAGAAAGAGTGTGACGTAAGAGTCAACAAAGCTCTGTCGATGGTCATTCCGATCGATACTGACAACGTGACAAAGGAGAACCGCAGAAGCATAATCGAACTTCTCGAGAAGGCAATGAATGTTCTGACAGAGGACGAATGCGCAACGGATGACGGCAACGGTCACGACGAAGAAGCTCAGACTCTTTATGACGAGATCAAAGAGTATAAGGAAGAACTCGAGAAAGAGGAAGAAGAGGAACAAGAGCAGGAACAGGAACAGCAAGATCAGCAGGATCAGCAGAACGACGGTTCCAGCGATGATCAGGATCAGAACCAGCAGGACCAGGGCGATGAAGAACAGCAGGACGGTCAAGGCAATACTGATGAACAAGACGGTCAGAGTCAACAGGATCAGCAGGCTCAGGAAGAAGAGCAGAGGCGTAAGGATCAGGAACTCAAGGACCAGTTGGCTCAGATCCAGGATGATGCAAATTCAGAGCGTGCTGATGAACTAGGCGCTCAGGAAGCAACGGAAGGCCAGCCTTGGACTTATTCAGGAGATGTCTGGTAACAGATTATCCAATATGATATCGATGTTCTGATCGGAGTATTCGATCTCGGATGAGAACAATCTCGCAGTCTCGGACAGTCCTTCGATCGTTCGGTCACTGTTTTGGAAGATCGACATGATCGTGAAGACCGAGAATTCGCAGAAGACCCACATCTTAACGAGTGAGTAGTCATCATAACTCTGCGGAAAGTACCTGTGAATGAAATATATGAGCAGATTTGAGAATATCTTGTTCTCGGATCTGCTCATTTTTAATGTCAGAGTACCGATCGATTCGAGTCGGTCTTCCCAAGAATCTTCCATTCTCTCGAGTTCCCAAAGGAGTTTTTTGCTCCAATCGGGATCGAATTCAAGCCCGCAGCCCATATAATCGGAGCAACGATTTATCTTTTCTTCAAAATCAGCATCGGAATTTAAGATGTCGAACAACTCTTTGCGCTGTACTTCGTACTCGAAAACGAGTTCATCGTCATCATCGCAGTAATCATCTTCGACTTCGATCTCGGTTATTGGGTCAGTTTCTTCGATAAGAAGGCGCAGAGCCTCTTCGCAGCATATGCCGAGTCCTATCTCTCCGTTATTTCTGTATCTCGGGTGATCCCTGCAGATATTGCAGAGATGTTCTTCACCGATGTTAAGGATCATATCGCAGAGTCCGCGACTGTTCAGGAAAGGACATCTCTCATCTGAAGTCAATCTGAAATGAGGCTCCGGATCATCTTCGATGTTGTCGTTGATGGTCTTTGCATACGGATCCTTTAAAGTTGCATAATGCTCTCTGGTATCGGGGTCGATATCGATCTCCCAGCCCAGACAGCAGGAATGACGGCACTTGTCCGCGATACATTGAAATTTGGGATAGTAGGATAATGTTTTTCTTTTCATACGGCGATTATAGCAGAATATGAGGCAAATACCACACAATTGAGCGCATTGAATGGGCTTAATTGGGTGTTTTGACAAATAGACTAATAAGGAATAATTAAATAAAATTGAACTAGTTCGTCATGAACTAACAGTATGATTATGCATATTTGGAGGAGGGAAACCTATGAAAAATCTTAAGAAGCTCGCTTCTGCAGTAGTTATCCTCACTTTGGTAGCTTCTGCAACAGGTTGTGACGCAGTTAAGAAACTGGGTAAGAAGAGTTCGATCGATAACGATATGGTTATGGATGCTGCTGAGGATTTCTCCGAGGCTTTGATCGCTCTCGATGCCAAGAAGATCGAGGACGGCGCTTTCGAACTTAAGGATACAACAAAGACACTCATTGAAGAGTACGCTTTTGGCCCTGAGTCAGAGGACGTTTACAAGGAGTGGCTCAAGACATTCACTTATGAGCTTTCCGAGGACGACATCGAGATCAAGGAAGACGAAGCATCTATCCCTGTAACATTCGAGTACGTTGATATCGAGTCCATCTCAACAGAGACTTCAACAGCTGATGAGTGGATCGCTGCTATCAAGGATTCAAAGAAGACAAAGGAACTCTCAGTTGATTTCGATTTCGTATATGACGAAGACGAAGAGGACATCTTTGTTGACAACGCAGACAAGGTTGTTAAGAAGTTCTATGATGTTGTAAACACATACATCTATGTAAATTCTTTCGTTTATTATGAGGACGCTTTAACAGTATCTTTCGCTGAGTCTGAGTATGAAGCAACTGATACGTTGTCCGTAAAGATCAAGTGTGCAGATGTTGATGCACTTGAGGACAAGGATCTCAGCGTTAAGCTTTCCGATCCTTCATATTCCACAATTTACGAGTTCACGGCAGTATTCCATGCAGGTGCTGAGTTAACTCTTGATATCGCACCTAAGGATTGTAAGCTCGATGCATTTGCAACAGGTTACTACACAGTATCCGTTGATAACGCTGATTCAACACTCTACGAGAGTGCTTCTACATATGTTGAGGCAGCTGCTACTCCTACACCTACTCCTACAGAGGAGCCTGATGAGACAAAGGATACAGACGAGACTGACGAGACATCTGAGTCAGATGAGACAAAGACAACTGATGAGACAGATGAGACAGATGAGACAAAGACATCTTCTTCTGCAGGTCAGCTTACAATGAAGAAGCCTGACGACAAGGTAAAGGGTTCTTATGACGATTCCAAGTTCGTATATACAAACGAGTATTTCAACATTCAGTTCTCCGTACCTGAGGATTGCGTAAATATCGACCCTTCATTGCTTGGCGATTCCGCTGGTAATGAGTTCACGATCGATTTCCTCGGTACCAGCTCAACCAGTACATTGGTAATGGTAATGCTTACACAGTTCGCTGATCTTGGTGACACAAGTGTAGAAGATGCCATCGCTTTCCTTGCAACAATGGATGGTGAAGCAGCAGGTAAGGTAGAGAAGAAGACAGTCGGTGAGGTCGAGATGTATTCATTCTCTAACGAAGAGGGCGTAAATAACTACGTTGCTTTCAAAGATGATTGTATGTTGGTAATTGCTTTCCAGGCAATCTCCGGCGATGCAGACACATCATTTATCGATGATGTTACAAAGACAGTAAAGGCTGTTAAGTAATTCTTTTGAATATTTGGTTTACATTGACGGCTGTCGAGTGATCGGCGGCCGTCAGATTTTAAAAATGTTACTAAAGCCTTAACGGCGTTGGCATAAAAGTTATGAAATGAGAGGTATTTGAAATGTCTAACAACACAAACATCGATCCGCACTACAAGCCGCTTACAGCTTGGAACTATTTCTGGCTCGAGATCCTTTTCTCGATCCCGGTCGTAGGATTCATTTTCCTGATCGTGTTCTCGTTCAGCCCTGCAAACATTAACAGAAGGAGCTTTGCACGTTCTTATTTCTGTTCCTTTATCGTTGTTGCGATAATCATTGCGATCTTGTTCGCTACAGGTATTGCAGGAACTGCACTCACATATTTGAGCGAAGCTGCAACAGGTATGTGATCGAAAAAAGATAATCCATTTGAAATTAAGACCCGACACTTGATAAGTGATCGGGTCTTTAATATTATTTGTGCATATGAATACAGGAATCAGATCTTACATAGGAGATAAGGCTTTCTATAAGATGCTCTTTCTTATAGCTATACCGATAATGCTCCAAAACGCTCTCACGAATGTCGTGGGACTTCTCGATAACATCATGGTAGGGCAGATAGGTACAAACTCCATGTCAGGAGTATCTATTGCCAATAATCTGATGTTTGTATATATCATTGTCTGCTTTGGAGCAGTATCCGGAGCAGGTATCTTCAGTGCGCAATATTTTGGAAAGAAAGACTACGACGGCATGGCTGCGGCCTTCCGAATCAAATTGCTTATAGTATTGGTGCTGACGGTGATCTCTACCGCGATCTTCCTGTGCTTCGGTAAAGATCTCATAAATCTCTATATACACGATTCTGATGACGGTATCGGAGATCCGGTCGAGACATTAAATGCTTCATTTACTTATCTGAAGATCATGTTGATCGGATTGCCTTTCCTTGGGTTTTCCATGTGCTATTCTTCGACTTTGAGGGAGAGCGGCAAGACGATCCCTCCAATGATCGCCGGAATAGTAGCAGTCCTTACCGATGTGGTACTTAATTATATTCTTATATTCGGTCATTTTGGCTTTCCGAAGCTCGGTGTTGCGGGTGCCGCGATCGCGACAGTGATCTCAAGAGGCGTCGAATTTGTTATCAACGTAGTCTATTCACATGCCAATAAGTTGAAATTGCCGTACGTCGGCCGCATATATAAAACGCTTGCAGTTCCGTCTGTGCTCCTTAAGGGCATAGCAGTCAAAGGTCTGCCGCTTGTAGTAAATGAAGCATTGTGGGTCCTGTCGATCACGATAGCGACACAGAGTTATTCCGTAAGGGGATTAAGTGCGGTTGCAGCGCTTAATATGGACGTTTCCATCGCGAACGTCTTCAATATCTTCTTTATGGCAATGGGAGCTTCAGTATCGATAATCATCGGACCAATGCTCGGTGCAGATAAGATCGAAGAAGCTAAGGCGACCACAAAAAAGCTCATCGCATTTACTTTCGGCATATGCCTGATCACGGCTTCCTTGATGGCTCTGAGCTCCGGAGCCTTTCCGTCCATCTATAACACCGAGCCGGAGGTCAAAGCTCTTGCAACAAGGCTGATCATAATAAATGCGTGCTTTGTTCCGTTCCAGGGAGTATGCCATTCATCCTATTTTGCGCTCCGTTCGGGAGGAAAGACCTGGCTTACGTTCCTCTTTGACAGCGGTATCCAGTGGGCAGCGTATGTTCCGCTCGCATTCATTTTCGCGCACTATACGTCTTTGAGCATTTTGGCAGTATATGCGATCGCCAGCTGTTCAGATGTCTTGAAGTGTTTTATATCGCTGTTCATCCTTCGCAAAGTCGATTGGGCGCAGAATATCGTAAATGAGGAAGAATGACGTTCGTGTATTTTCCGAGGTTTTGTGGTAAACTCTCCTAGTTAGTATTTTTTTGACGGAAAGGGAATAGACTTG
>CADCPU010000214.1 GCA_902803365.1 Oscillospiraceae bacterium | reverse complement strand
GTACTTCTTATCCAGTACATCACCAAGATCGATATCACTCTGTCGTACTTTGCGACAGTCCTTATAACGGGAGTACTCTTTATCACTCCATTCAAACTCAAGAAGCCGGGCACACGTGAGATCCTTTTCATGGTCTTGATCGGAGCCCTTGAACTTACCGCGATCATCGTGATAAAGTTCCTCTGCAAGAGATAAGGAGCGTTTATCGTGCCCAATCCTCCTCAAAAGATACAAGATGACAGCAAGGGCCTTAAGTTCTTGTACAGAACGGTCCCCGGCCGTATCGTATTGAAACTTCTTTGCGCACCCGGCATATCCAAACTTTGCGGATCCTATCTCAGTTCAGCTTTATCAAAGGGTCTGATCCCTTCGTTTATCCGCAAGAACAATATCGATATCTCTCTTTATGAAGAGTGCGATTATCATGATTTCAACGAATTCTTCACACGCAAGATAAGACCGGAGATGCGTCCGATCGATATGACGCCGGAGTCCTTTACTGCGCCTTGCGACGGACTTTTGAGTGTCTATCACATTAAGGGCGATACGGTCATTCCGGTTAAGCAGAGCCGTTATACGATAGCCGATCTTCTCGGAAGCGAAGAGAAGGCCAAGCTCTTTGAAGACGGTGAATGTCTGGTGTTCAGACTTTGCGTGGATCACTACCACAGATATGCATTTAACGATAACTGCAGAGCCGATAAGCCTTACTTTATCAAGGGCAGGCTTCATACAGTCCGTCCCATAGCGCTCGAAAAGGTCCCTGTCTTTACGTCAAACAGCCGCGAGATAACGTTCATGGAGACCGAGAACTTCGGAACCGTGGCTCAGATAGAAGTCGGCGCGATGCTCGTCGGCAAGATCAAGAACCACGAAGGCATTACCCGCGGAGAGCGCGGAATGGAAAAGGGTATGTTCCTCTACGGAGGTTCAACGGTCATCCTGTTACTCCAGAAGGGCAAAGTGCGACTTTTTGAAGATTTTTATCGAAATACGGCTGAATATTTCGAGACTCCTGTCGTTTGGGGTGAAAAAATAGGCGATAAGGAATAGCGCTTTTTCGGAAAGTATATATAATATAAGCGAAAATATAACGGAAGTTGGTATTTAAATGATATATAACAATATATTGGAAGCAATGGGCAGTACTCCGCTCGTTAGACTCTCGAAGATGGTCGATGACGATTCGGCTCAGATCCTCGTTAAGGTCGAAGGTCTTAACGTAGGAGGTTCCATAAAGACAAGAACGGCATATAACATGATAAGAGCTGCAGAAGAGAAGGGCCTTATCACCAAGGATACGATCATTGTCGAGCCGACGAGCGGCAACCAGGGTATCGGACTTGCTCTCGTAGGTGCGGTAAGAGGTTATAAGACAAAGATCATCATGCCGGATTCCGTAAGTGAAGAGAGAAGAAAGCTCGTTCAGCATTACGGTGCGGAAGTCATCCTTGTCCATGATGCGGGCAACATCGGCGCTTGTATCGAAGAGTGTCTCGCGATGGCACTTCGTATGCGCGATGAAGATCCGAACGTGTTCGTTCCTCAGCAGTTTGAAAATCCCGCTAACCCTGCAGTTCACAAAAAGCAGACGGGTATCGAGATCTTGAACCAGGTAGACGGACCTATCCACGGTTTCTGCTCAGGCATCGGTACAGGCGGAACGATCACGGGTATCGGCGAAGTATTGAAATCGGAGAATCCCGATATCGAGATCTGGGCTGTTGAGCCTGAACATGCTGCGATCCTCTCGGGCGGTTCGATCGGAACTCACATCCAGATGGGGATCGGCGACGGTGTCATCCCTGTGATCTTAAATCAAAAGATATATTCCGATATCTGTATAGTCAAAGATGAAGAGGCGATCAAAGTTGCCAAGGATCTCGCCTCAAAAGAAGGTCTCATGTGCGGTATCTCGAGCGGAACAAATGTAGCGGCTGCTCTGAAGCTCGCCAAGAAGCTCGGAAAGGGAAAGACCGTAGTTACGGTACTTCCAGACACGGCAGAGAGATATTTCTCGACTCCGCTCTTTGAAGATTAATATGTAATAACATAAACTGCTCCGAAATTTTTCGGGGCAGTTTTATTTTGCTTGTTGACAAAAGTGAAGATCAGGAACATAATACGAATATCAAAGAAAGTCAAAGTCAAAAATGAAGGGAGGTTTTTCCATGGCAAAGCTGGTTGATGTCATCGAACTTATGATCAAGCAGATGCTCGATGAGAATAACGGAAGTGCCACGATATGCAGGAGCGATCTGGCAGAGAGAGCCAATTGCGTACCGTCTCAGATCACTTATGTGCTGTCTACGAGATTTACTTCAGGAAGCGGATACATAGTTGAGAGCAGGCGAGGCGGCGGAGGTCAGATAACGATCACGCGAGCCAACCTTATAAGCAAGAGTGATTACGTTAAGGCCGTGATCGATGCCGTGGATAATGTACTCACTCAACAGCAGGCTAAGATCTATTTGGAAAACATGCTCGCGAGCGGGATATTGAGTGCCAGGGAAGCAAATCTTCTGATGGCAGCCGTATCGGACAGAGCGCTGGCGCGAGTGGACTCGGATATTAAATCTTCCGTCAGAGCCGAGATATTCAAGAATGCTCTGGTCGGGATAATGACTACAGGATAAGGGAGGAACACAAACATGAGATGTAACAGATGCGGCAAAGAACTGGTCAACAGAGTATATAAATACAATACGACCATACTGTGCGATGATTGCGCGAGAGAGCTGGGGCTTCCGGATCCGCTCGCGATGGCGAATAACGCGATGCGACTCTTTAACGAAGAGATGATATTCCCGCAGAGCTTCGGAGAACTTGAATTCTCACCGACAAAATCGCAGATCAAGTGTCCGAAGTGCGGAACGAGCCTCAGGGATTTTGAGCAGACGGGAATGCTCGGATGTATAGAGTGCTATAACACCTTTAACGAGAGCATAATGCGAATGCTCATGAGATCTCAGGCAAACACCAGATACGCAGGCAGGGCACCGGGCAATCTTCCGGATCCATCAAAGATCAACGGCAGTGATGAAGCGGCAGCTTCTTCTGAGATCCCTGTCTCTCAGACAACTGAGACTTCGTCAAAGAAACAGGCGGATGACGAGGAGAAGCTCACAAGATACGAGAACTCCGATCTCGGAATGCTGTCAGATGATGACTTGAGAGAAGCAATCAAGCTTGCAGTAGCCAAGGAGAACTACATGCTCGCTGCAAGATTCAGAGACGAGCTTAAGGGAAGGGAGGAAAAAGTCTGATGTGGTATGACAACAAAGGCAAAGAAGAAGATATAATCATTTTCTCCAAGATATCTGCCGCCCGTAATGTGAACGGATTTGCATTTCCGGGCAAGATGAGCAGAGCAGAGCGCGACGTAATGCTCGACAATGCTTCGGAGGCAGCATCAGATCTGGGCTTAAGGTTCATAAGGACTGAGGAACTCTCAAAGACACAGAAACTCGACTTTATCCTCCATAACATTATCGGAACTGATTTCCTCGAGGACAGTGAGGGAAC
Organism: Oscillospiraceae bacterium; assembly: GCA_902803365.1. The sequence continues at coordinate 962 of CADCPU010000214.1, read as the reverse complement.
AGGTCTTTTGATCAGTGATGATGAGTCACAGAGCATAATCGTAAATAAGGTGAATCATTTTCACATACAGGGTCTGACCCGCGGATGTGATATAACGGATATCTTCCTTAAGACGACAAAACTTGCGGTAGATGTTGAGCGTAAGTTTGACATTGCATACAGCGAAAGATTGGGATTCCTTACTTCAAAGCCGTCCGAAGTCGGAACGGGTGTCAGGATCTCGATGTGCATTGCGATCCCCGGTATCTTTAAGTCCAATACTCTCCCGCAGCTTTTAAAGCGACTCCAGTCTCTTGATTGGTCCATTTCTCCTTATGTTGTGGAGCCTAACAAGAAGGGCAGTTGTCTATATATGATATATAATACGGCAACGCTGGGTCTCGGAGAAGATAAGCTCTATGAGAGAGCAAAGATGATCGCATCTGATATCGTCAGGCTTGAGCGCAAGTGCAGAGCAACGATCTATCAGAAGCATAAGATCACCGTAGAAGATCAGTACTGCAGATCCTACGGAATCATTAAGTACTGCCGCAGCATGGAACCGAACGAAGCTTACGAGATCTTGAACTGGCTCAGGTTCGGTTACGATCTGATCGAAGACGTTGATATCAAAGTCCCGATCGAGAAGATAAATAAGATAACGGAACAGTTGTGTCTGGAAAATCATATCAATCCCAAGATTCAGGCGAATGAGAAGATGAATATCGCCAGGGCTGATGAGATCAGAAATACGATGGAAGGAGATGATACAAAATGAGATTTGGTGAAGGAGCGATACAGGTTATCTCCGATGCTTGGTTATATGCCAAGGCATTTAAGTGCGAGACCATCGGAACCGAATATGTATTGCTGGCAATGTGCGCCGTTGATTGTCCGGCCAAGGATGTCCTTGAGATGAACGGAGTAACACAGGAGCGTGTGGCTCAGATTATCTCAAAGATCGAGGGCACCGGGATGCAGGG
>CADCPU010000213.1 GCA_902803365.1 Oscillospiraceae bacterium | reverse complement strand
GGATGACGTTAAGGGTATCGCTGATCTCGCGTATAAGATCGAGAGACTTTATTTTGACGTTTGTAAGGAGCAGGGGATCAAGGCAAGAAAGCCTGAGATCACCGTGTCGACTTCGATGTATATTCCTAAGCCGTTTACTCCTTTCCAGTGGGAGGAGCAGAATAACAAGGAAGAGTTTATTCAAAAGCAGTCCTATTTAAGGTCGCTCATTAAATCGAGGAACATCAAGTACATCTGGCACGATGTCGAGACATCCCTCTGGGAGTCGATCCTCGCGAGGGGTGACAGAAGGCTCTGTGATGTCATCGAAGAAGGTTATCGCCGCGGCTGCTTCTACGACGCCTGGGACGATCACTTCAAGTACGATGTCTGGATGGACACACTTACTTCTCACGGACTTACGTGGGAGATGTTCGCCAGAGGATTTGACGTCGACGACGAGCATCTGCCGTGGGAGCATATCGATGTTGGTGTAAACATGAGTTTCTTTAAGAGAGAACGCGAACGCGCATACAAAGAGCAGATCACACCTCCTTGCAGGGAGAAGTGTTCGGGCTGCGGTGCGCAGTGCTTTGGGGTAGGTGAGTGCTATGCTGCAAAATGAACGTGATATGGAAATGCATAAGAAACAGCACCAGACGGAGTATGTGTGCAGGTGCCTTTTCGAGCGCATCGGAAGCGCATCTTACGTAGGACATCTGGACCTCATGCATACATTCGACCGTGCGGTAAGACGTGCCGACATGCCGATCCTCTATACTCAGGGATATAACCCGAGACCGATGATGGTGTTCGCACTCCCTCTGGGTGTCGGGATCGATACGCTCGCGGATTATATCGATATCTCGCTCTCGTACGAGGTCGATGTCAACGAGTTTATGGAGAAGGTCAACAGGTACCTGCCGGAGGGTGTTAAGCTCTACGGAGGCGTTAATATAACGGAGCCTAAGGATTCGCTTATGAGCGTAGTAACTACTGCCATGTACAGATTCGAGGCCAAGGGTATCAAAAAGCCGATGGAAGCGCTCTTTAAGCGTGATGAGATCGTCGTAGAGAAAAAGTCCAAGGGCAAGATCGTCACGACTGATATAAGGCCGCTCCTGCTGTCCGGTGCACAGTGTCCGTCTGAAGACGAGAATGTGGCTGAGCTTTATTGCCTCGCGGGTTCTTCGCGCAACTTAAGGCCTGATGTGCTTCTCAGGGCGCTTTGTCAGTATGAGGGTTTTGACGAAGAAGAAGCGGCAAATTGTCGTGTCTTAAGACTCGGTCTATACGGCGGAGAATACCCGAGATTAGTTGATATCAAGGATTTACTTTGATTTACGAGTGAAATATCGTATAATACCTATTGCAAATTTGATATTTAAGGAGGAAGTCACATGCGAGCCGAAGAATTGGAACTTAGCGAGCGCCTCGTAAGGATATACGAGAATGTACTTCTTACCGAAGAGCAGGCCTTGTCCAAGGGTTACTTCTCTGATCTGTCGAATGCGGAGATGCACGCACTAGATGCGATCGGTCCTTATGAAGCGAGGACAATGACCGAGACGGCTAACGAACTCGGTATCACGACGGGAACTCTTACCGTTGCGATCGACAGATTGGTGAAGAAGGGTTATGTAGTCCGCAAGCGTGACGAAGTGGACCGAAGGATCGTGAGGATCAGCCTTACGAAGAACGGTAAGCTCGCATGCAGGATCCATACCAAATTTCACACGGTCCTGGCCAAGAGAATATTGGAACCGTATTCACCTGAAGAGCAGAAACAGCTCTTGAAGATGGTGTCGGAAATAGACGAATATATCGAATCTCAGCTCAAGCGTTATACGGGCTCTGATTCGATCAGGAAAACAGCAAAGAAAGTGGCTTCTGACAGCCGAAGGAGAGAACAAAATGGATGACAATGCCGATCCTCGAGAACGTATGAATGATGAGTCAGTATTGGACGAGGCAAAGATGAGAGACCTTATCTACGATGACCTCGTAAAGATGCTGACAGATCTGCTCGAGATATCCCCCACGGACATAAGACCTGATACGAGGATCTTCGATGACCTCGATCTTGATTCTTTACAGCTCTATGAGCTCGTGGTCGATCTTGAAGAAGTTTACAGCATCAGGATGCCCGATGAGGACCTCGATAATGTAACTTCGATAGAAGATGTTGTTGATCTGGTGTTCAGATTATCGTCACAGGCCGAGATGTGATCTCGAAAACCACCCGTGTCGATTAACGGAAGGTGTTTGGAATGCGCTATTTATTCATTATCAGTAATACGATCCGTACAAAAGAGCTCCAAAAGCTCGAGGACGTGATCTCTTCTCTTGGCGAGGAGCAGCGCAACTCCATCGAACTTCGTTATGTTCAATATCAGGGTCACGCCATGGACCTCGCTACCGAGGCCAGTGACCAGTATGATGACAAAGTCACCGTTGTTGCCGTCGGAGGCGATAAGATCGTGCATGAGATCGTCAATGCGCTTGCATACAGATCGACTCCACTCATTATCCTTCCGATGGGTACATATAACGACTTTGCTGGCTCTGTCTACCCTGAGTATGTTATGAAGAATCCTGCTGCCATGGTCAAGCGATTGGCTGAAGTCAAATTCTCTCCGATCGATCTTGTAAGACTCGACAGCTATGATGTCCTCGGAAATCATCTGCCTGTATGGTCAGGCTTTTTTATCAATGTTGCTACCATTGGTTTTGACACACAGCTCACTAATACGGGCACTGACCTTGCCGCCAAGAAGGGCAAGGACTATAACGCGTCCAAGGCTTGCGTCAAGGGCTTAAGGAGCGCGACACAGAAACTCCGCCCATATAAGCTCGACTATAACTTCGAGCTCGTCGACAGTGACACTAATGAGATCTCACAAAACGAGATCTTCAATTCCATAGACAT
>CADCPU010000212.1 GCA_902803365.1 Oscillospiraceae bacterium | reverse complement strand
TTTTGACAGATGATTGACAGGTATCAGTTGCAACAGCTCTGACCATGAAGATATAACCTCACTAAGATTGTCAAGCCCATAAATAGGTGCCCACTCCCTTTCCATGGAATAGGCAATAGGAGTATAATGCCGCTCTATAAGGGTCTTATTCAGATTCTTAAACAACAGATCGAGTTGTTTGCAGGCCTTGATTCTATCCTCATTGAGCTGCCATTCTTTGTTTTGCTGTTCAAGGCGCTTATAGCGTTTCCTCCAGAAGCCTTCGTCGATATTTTGCTCTTTGGGTTGATATTTCAGATATTTCGCAAAGAACTGATAGCTGATTCGCTCATCAAAATTGACCTCAGTCTGTGGCTTGCCGTTATCATTTGCCTGTACTATTTGTTTAAAGAAACCATAATTATCGACACCTACCAACTGTTCAAAATCCACTTGAACATCTTCATTAGACAGATTTCGCGGCACTTTGTTCAGTATCAAAGTGATGTATGAGGTGGAAATTGGACACTGTTTATTGAAAGCTTGCTGCATAATGTCATCCTCCGCCAGATTAAAAAAGAATCTCTGGAGGCTACCATCCTCATTCATCTTCTTCTCAAAATCTTCATCTACTTCACCTCCAGCGGAGAGTACGCCAAAATACCGACCTGCCTGATAGCGGTCTTCAAAAGACTGACAGATTGAACGGGCTGCGGCCACACAAGCCTGCAAATCCTGAGCATCCATTGACGACACCATCACAAACTTCGCCTTGTCGGTACCAAGATTAAGCATGTAGTTGTGCAATGTCTGGCATAGTCCAACATAACCAGGAGAATTATCGATAATCACATGAACAGTAGTGCCTGCATACTGACGTTCGAACTGGCATACCAACTGGCGGATGAAATCTTTTAGCCAATAGCTATGCAAGTCATCCATCAACAGACGAGAATCAACTACCGTAGAGAGCGGGATGTTATAGACATCAGAACCGATGACGTTGATTTTATCACGTAGTAAGCATTCCTCTCGGAGTAACTTGGGGATATCTGAATTACCCTTGATATACTGATCCAGGAAATAACCCAAAAGGTTAATCGGCTTATCCTCTGTATCTTTGATAACGTTAGTTTCATTATTCCAAAGGGGAGAGTTAAGCGCTGGCTCTGATATTGATGTTCCCGTAATGTCACAGTCCAGCAATAATACAGGTTCTTCTCTGTCCAAGATTACCTTTGCCAGATTCAGGGCAATGGTGGTCTTACCAACGCCACCCTTACGAGACTCTATACTATACATCTTGAACGCCATACTCTAATATTATTTTTCGCGTTAATCATTTTCCAGAGAAATCTGAAAACATTTTTTCTATTGTCTCCTTATTCTGCTGCTCATCATCCGCATCATTACGTGATATCAATTTATCACCCCAAAATTCTTTGGGAGACTTTCCTGTAGAGTGAGTCTTAAAATATAGATTCAATGCGAGAGCACTGGGAGTTATATTTGCTTCCGGTGTTGTATCTGATACAGTAAAGCCACCCCCAGTTCCCTCTAAAGCATCTCCTTGATTGAGAAGTTCTATTGAACGCATATGGTCTAACTCGCTGTCAAGTCTATAAATGTCATCAGTACCAGCTATACTAGCTAAAGCATTAAATGGAACAAATAACCTATCCGCTATTATCAGCTTGTTTGGGTATATATATTTTTTACTATTACTACACGCATAATCTATAATCTTTGCCTCAACCGAACTCATTCGACGCAGAAGATCTACAAAGTTCATATTACTATCATCCTTGCCATCAGGTGTACACGAAGACGCAAAAAGTCCCGCCCATAAATCCTGCAACTCTTCATTGTCAACTTCAGAGCAGCCTTCCATTATATTTAAACCGACACGAGCATTGGCTGTAAGATTCAAATCTTTCCCATCGAATTCCATCTTTCCCTTAGCCTTTTCCAGTGTTCTTAATATGTTGTTCAGTCGCCATAGACGTACTTCATCCTTAACCAAGTAGCCTATTTCTTCCAATCCTGGCTTGAAAACAAGTTCGAGGAATGAAGAGACTCCTTTTATTGCCGCCTTAGTTACCTCAAGTCCAGCTTCGCCTATCGGCTCTATACCAAGTATATCTTTCATCTCCATAAAATTATTACTATTTCTTTACTGCATCATTTTTTCTTAAGTTTTTTATATGGAAATTCTTTGCAAACAAAGCGACAAAGTCGATTACTTTAAACAAAGGGCATCCTTCGCCCAATATCCTACTATGGTCAAACCCTAGGGAATATTTATAATCCAAAACTCTTATTTTCCCTCATGCATCGAACAATGCCTTCGTAGCCCGGGAATAACCTTGCCGCATTAACATTATGATTAAATAATGTATAATTCCTTTTTCTCGTCTTCTGTCCAAATATCTCCAGGTAATTCTGTACAGTGACGCTTGTAGCCAAAGAAAATCTCACCATTTCGCACCAAATCTACCCATTTGTCGTAATAAA
>CADCPU010000211.1 GCA_902803365.1 Oscillospiraceae bacterium | reverse complement strand
GGTGTGGTGTCTCGACCAGAACTTTTGCCTTGAATGAACCGAAGTCGTGTTCCCAATACTTGCGTCCGTTGCCGAGTTTTTTTACGAGCGGCATTTCTTTCATTCCCATATTCATATCTCCTTTTCGACCTTTCTTTATATTTTACCTTAACCTTTCGAAAATGAACAAGTTTCGCATCCGCGCAACCAAACATAACAAAAATGGTGAGGTAGTAGTAGAATCAAGTTACCACGATATGAGTGCTTGGGTAGGGAGGTTTCTATGCTGAAGGATAATCTTATCATGCTGAGAAATGTATACGGTTTTTCACAGGAGGAATTAGCCGAAAAGATCGGTATCTCACGTCAGGCATATGCTAAGTGGGAAACAGGTGCAACGATCCCTGATATAGAAAAATGCATGAAGCTTGCTGAAATATATAATACGACGATAGACAGCCTTATAAAGACGACGACGGTTGACGGAGGGGGAACGCTCCCTCCTCCGCCGAAGGGAAAGAACATATGGGGTTCTGTTGTGATAAACGATCGTGGTCAGCTTGTCATACCCAAAGCGGTTCGTGATATGTTTGGGCTTACAGGCGGCCAGAGGCTGATCGTACTTACTGATGAAGGCGAGGGGATAGCGCTTGTTCCTGCCGAAGTCTTTGAAGAAAAATTAAAGAATACATGGGATTATGCTTCCCGAAAATTAGAAGAATAATGTAGTGTTCTTATGGAGTTGCCCATAAAAGGAATTAAATATCTGTGACATATGCCATTTGTCAATCTCTTCGGATTTGCTATAATGGTCGCGTGGATAAATTCATGTCTGTCTATCTTTGAAGGACAGAAGCAATGCATCTATGTGTGTGAAGGGTGGTTTGATTATGACGAAGGCTAGTCCGTTATATCGGGCGAAGATGCTCATCGTTCTGTTGATGGCATCTGTATTTATATGCCTTTTTTCAGCTTGTGACATAGAAGGTTTTACTCCGAGGGAGACTCAGGAGACGGTGATGACATTCGCTCCGACTTCTACTCCTACTCCGACGCCTTCTCCGACTCCTACTCCGGGACCGACATCGACCCCGACGCCTTCTCCGACGCCTACTCCGAAGCTTTTGCAGGTCATCAAGAATGACGTTACGGGCGGCAAGAAGAAAAAGCAGGTGGGCTTTGAAGAATTCGACGATAACGGCAATGTCATCCATCGCGAGAGCGATATAGCAGGCATCAAAGAAGTTGTGGATATGGAGTATGACAACGATAACAATCTTAAGACGGTAACTTCCGTAAAGAACATCTCCGACCGTAACAAGACGACGATAACCGAGATCACGAACTACAATTCGGACGGCATCAAGATCTCATATGAGTATCACTACGTCAACCCGATCGTATCGAAGGACATCGAACTGAAGGCTTCCTATAACAGCGGCGAGCTGTGCGGACTTAAGGGCACAAGAGTCTTTAAGGACGGAACAAGGGGAGAAGAGACCAAGGATTACCGGATCGACTATGAGTTTGATTCCGAAGGCCGCGTGATCAGAGAGACCGAGATCAAGGTCGACGGCAAGAAAGACAGTATCGAGACGGATATCGCATATGAGTACGACGATAACGGATATGTATCAGTCAAGCGCGAAGAGATGAGCGACGGCTCGATCCAGACGACGACTTATGCTCGCAATGTACTTGGATATCTCAATACAGAGACCGTTGAGATCACGGGACTTACGGTCCGCGAGAGGACAACGGTCACTACATACGAGTATGACAGCGATCACAGGATGATCGGTATAACGGTCGAGGAGTCGGGTTCCTTTGAGAAGACATATAATTATGAATTTGAATATGTCTATGAGGAACTTGAGACTGAGGAAGAAGCTTCCTGATCACTCAAGACCTGCGTAACCCGTTCCTTCGATCATGGTCTGGCCTTCATCTGAGATCAGCCAGTCGACCAACTTTTGAACGTTAGCGTTAGGATTGTCTTTCCTGTATACGACATAGAACTGCGCAGTAAGCGGATATGTTCCGTTCTTGATGTTCTCGTTATCCGGGTAGATCCCGTTTACCGAGAGCATTTTTACGTTGTCATTAGCGACGATGTTCGTGAGGTAGATCCTGAACGAATATGCCAATGAGCCGCCGAAAATGGTGAGAGGAGACTTCGTAAGATACTCGTTATCTCCCATGACGCGATCCATCGTAGTCTGGCTGCCGCTGCCGGCGATCCTCAAGAGCGGGTCGATCATGCGGTCTTTTCCGCCAAGCTCGCTCCAGTTCGTGATCTGACCGCCGAAGACTTTCCTTATGTTGTCTACAGTGATGTCATTAACGGGATTATCCTTGTTTACGAAGAACACGAAGCCCTCCTTACCGACCGGAACGAATTCGAGTTCGACGCCCTTTTCCTCAGCATACTTGAGCTGGTCGGGTGACGGGTAAGCGGTAAAGAAGAGATCTGTGTCACCGTCAACAACGGCAGTAAATCCCCTGACGGTATTCTTATACTGCATTGCGCTGTCTTCAGCGAAGTTCTCGCCGTAGTAGTTATCATCATCAAAACTTCCGCCCTCAAATGTCACGCAGCCTTCAGGATATACGTTATCGATGACTGATGCGTAAACGGGGACAAGTGCGGCTGCACCGTCGAGTTTGGGGAGATCGTCAGTAAGTTTTAGAGAAGAACCTGTTCTCGCGAGTTTGGAATCTTCTTCGAACGGAAGATAGGAACCTACGTCGATCATCTTGAGCTGAGTTGCGCCGCTGAAATTGTTGGCGCATCTTCTTGTAACGGTGAACCAGATACCGAAGTTGATCGCGATAAAGAACAGGATCGTGCCTGTTAATATCATTATCTTTTTCATGGCCAATACTCCTTGGATACAAAGTAGATAACGGATGACTGTTTGTAGGCATAAGCCGCATATACCATATGGCCTATGGTCAGTATCGATCCCGCGATGAGTATTGCTGCCAGAAGTTTTATAAATGTCTTGTCTTTCATAATCACATGCTTGTCATGATTCCGTAGCCGAGCCAAGCAAGGAAGATCGCAGCTCCCAAAAGATTTGCGAATATAACGGTTGCAACGATAGGACCGACGAGCGATGCGCTCTCTCCGCGCTTGCGGGCCTTGACTCTCTTGATCAGGAAGACCAGTGAGATGATCGTGAATACGAGTAAAACCAATGCGATTTCAGGAATTGGTGAAAGCGGTGTCATACTAATTCTCCCCTCGAGTGTAAATTTACACTAATTGTAGTTCCGTCGGAGTCGTTTGTCAATATCAAAAAAGCCCATAAAGCCTTGTTTTCTAGAGGATTGCGCTTGTTTGACTTAAAAATCATAAAATACTAAAATATACACTATGTTTTGGGAAACAAAGAAAGGCTTTGATCTGTAAAAATGTATACGATTAATGATCTGTATGACTTGGATCATACATTGGCAAAGGACTATCTCTCAGGTTTCACATATCCTTGGGAGGCATTGAAAGGCATCAAGGATCTTATCCTTGCTCTGGGTCCCACACTCGGAGATGATTATGAAGAAGTTCAGGAGAATGTCTGGGTACATAAGACAGCCAAGGTCTTCCCATCGGCATATCTCGGTGCACCGTGCATCATCGGTCCCGAGACTGAAGTCCGCCACTGCGCATTCATCAGAGGCTCCGCACTCGTCGGTGCAAACTGCGTAGTAGGCAATTCCGTTGAACTTAAGAACGTTATCCTCTTTGATCACGTTCAAACTCCGCACTATAACTATGTAGGTGACAGTATCCTCGGATACTATTCTCATATGGGCGCAGGCTCCATCACTTCCAACGTCAAGTCCGACAAGCAGCTCGTCGTCGTTCATAACGGCTCCGAGCAGATCGAGACGGGCATCAAGAAGTTCGGTGCCATGCTCGGCGACTATGTTGAAGTCGGCTGCAACAGCGTTTGCAATCCGGGTACGGTCGTCGGAAGACACAGCAATATCTATCCTACGTCTTGCGTAAGAGGCGTAGTTCCCGAAAACAGTATTTTCAAAGACAACGGCGTTATCGTCGAGAAGAGATGAAGAGATAAGGTGAGGTAATTATGGGTAAATACTTCGGTACTGACGGCTTCAGGGGCGAAGCCAACAAGAATCTGAATTTTGAACATGCGATCAAGATCGGCCGTTACCTCGGCTGGTACTATGGCGCTAAGCAGGGCAAGAAGGCCAAGGTCGTCATCGGTAAGGACACGAGAAGATCGAGCTATATGTTCGAGTACGCTCTCTGTACCGGTCTCATGGCTTCCGGTGCTGATGCATACATCATGCATGTTACGACAACACCTTCTGTTTCCTATATCGCCAGAGTAGACGATTTTGACTGCGGTATCATGATCTCCGCATCTCATAATCCTTACTACGATAACGGCATCAAGCTCCTCAACAGCAATGGTGAGAAGATGGACGAAGAGACGATCCTCCAGATCGAGGATTACCTCGACGGCAAGTGCGAAGTCCCTCTTGCAGAGCGTGACGAGATCGGCCGTACGGTCGACTATGTTGCAGGCCGTAACCGCTACATCGGATATCTCATCTCGATGTCCAAGTACAGCTTTAAGGACAAGAAGGTCGGCCTCGACTGTGCTAACGGCGCATCATGGGCTATCGCAAAGGGCGTTTTCGATGCCCTCGGAGCAAAGACATACGTTATCAATGCAGATCCTGACGGATACAATATCAACACGGATTGCGGAAGCACACATATCGAGCATCTCCAGAAGTTCGTTACCGACAACAAGCTCGATGTCGGATTTGCTTATGACGGAGACGCTGACCGTTGCCTCGCAGTAGACGAGAAGGGAAATGTCATCACGGGTGACCACATCCTCTATATCTACGGCAGCTACATGAAGGAGAGAGGCAAGCTCATCAATAACAAGGTAGTTACTACGGTTATGTCGAACTTCGGTCTTTACAAGGCTTTCGATAAGATCGGCATCGAATACGACAAGACCAAGGTCGGTGACAAGTACGTATACGAGAACATGCTCGAGACGGGCAACCGTATCGGCGGTGAGCAGAGCGGACACATCATCTTCTCCAAGTACGCAACGACAGGTGACGGTATCCTTACTTCCCTGAAGCTTATGGAAGTAATGCTCGCTAAGGGCAAGCCTATGAGCGAACTTGCTGCTCCTGTTGTCTTCTACCCTCAGGTATTGAAGAACGTAAGAGTTAAGAGCAAGCCTGAAGCACAGAACGATCCTGACGTTATGGCGGCAGTATCCAAGGTTGCAGATGAGCTCGGCGACAGCGGACGTATCCTCGTCAGAGAGAGCGGAACCGAGCCTTTGATCCGTGTCATGGTCGAAGCAGGTACCGAAGAGATCTGCGAGAAGTACGTTGATTCGGTCATCGATGTGATCAAGGCAAAGGGTCATCTCGAGTGATCATCACTGATTATGTAAGAACTGAGCGATCGTCTCCGGGCGGTCGCTTTTTACTGTCAGGGGCAGAAAAAATCTCTATGATGTCTTTTTTCTGATACAATATGTAATAGTCTATAAAAGTGAAACAACGGAGGATCTATAATGAGCGAGCAAAATCCCACAACAGTCGAGCGATTCACACTGGTGGTGCAGGAGGTTGCCGAATACGGTGACAAACTCGGCGTCAAGGGTAAGCCACACGGACAGCTTGATCCGCAGAAGGCTCTGTATATAAACAGATCATCCATCCCGGTCGTAAAGATCGAGTCATTTGAGAACAAGGATTCCGATGACGGCATGATGGAGATCATTTTCGAGAACAAAGGATTGCCAAAGGAACTCACATGTGCGGTATTGACCGACGTTGAGCCTCAGACGGCCGTTGAACCGGGCCGCCCGATCGAGAACCCGTTCCTTTTGGGCCTCGTAAGAGATTATAAGGAACTCAGGAGCAACCGCGATTATACGAACGAGCTCTGCTTTAACTTCGTACATGCAAGATTTGTCGTTGCAGTATATTCCGAGGATCTCGGCAAGGAAGAGGGCCAGGTCAAGAAGGGAACAAAGGTCGGTTTCCCTATGCTCACGATCAAGGACGAGCACAAGATCCTTCCTGTATTTACGGACTGGACAGCTCTTTCCAAGTGGACAAACGTATTCGATGATAAGCATCCGCCGAAGTGCATCGTAATGAACTTCGACAATGCTACGGAGATCGGAACAAAGGACTGCGAAGGTCTCGTTGTAAATCCTTTTGATAATCCGGTACCGATCCCGACAGAGGTCATCAATGATATCAAGAATTCTTCCGGTTACAAGGCTGAGAAGAATGTTAAGCAGGAGAAGGTCGAGAAGAATACTCCTATCCAGATCGGCGTTCCTCAGGAGAACGAGCAGATCCGTCTTACGAAGGAAGCTCTTGTCGGTCTCGGTGGCAAGAAGAAGGAAGTCAAGGAGATCTACTTGTTCGCCAAGCGCGATGCCAACGGTGCAAATCTCCTCGTTATCTTCGATCTCGACTTCGCGGTTACAGAGGACGAGAGACGTGAGATCTTCGATGAGGCTTACCGTGCAGTCGTTCCTGCAGTAGGCCGTCAGATGAAAGTCGAATTTGCAATGAAGGCACCTGCTTTCATCAAGCTTTGCAGCGGATACGAGCCAATCTACAAATCCTGATCTCGCGGAGGGATTAAATGAATAAGAAGATCAAGAGCTTCATCGCCGAGGTCCTGATGAGCGAAGAACGCGAGACTCTTCGCTACGGATGGGTCTACATAATGATGATCATCATCTGTTCCGTTCTCACCATCATCAACTGGGTGACAGGATATGTGATGTTGTCTCTGGTAGCGCTGTTTTTTGCGCTGCTGTGCGCTCTTGATTACATGCTTTGCAGATTTAACAGAAAAGCAGCCAAGGTCTCGGTCATCTTATTTGCGACCGAGATCACGCTGCTTTTTTGCGCTCTTCTTTTTCTCGGACTGCCCGAGGGCTTCGGTATCATCTGGATACTCCTGTTGCCTTCGAGCGGCATGTTCGTATTCAAGCGGCGCAATGCGACCGTGATATGCCTTGTCATGCTCTTTATAATGATCTTATTCTTCTGGACGCCTGCCCAGCACCTTTTGCTCTATGAATATACCGCGGCATTCAAGATAAGGTTCCCGGTCGTTTATATCGTATTCTTCGGTATCTCATTCCTTCTTGAGACGATAAGGAGCACGATCTTCACGGCACTCGAGAGGACTACAGACAAGTATGAGTATCTCTATCTTCATGATGACCTCACGGGACTTCTCAACAGGCACGGCTTTAACGATCTCGTCGATAAGGCCTTCAGGGATCCCGAGGTTACATCGATGGCGCTGATCCTGGTCGACCTCGATCACTTTAAGAAGATCAACGATACATACGGTCACCTCAAGGGCGATGCGATCCTCAAGGAGGCTGCCGAGCTTCTGTCCAAGGATCTTAAGGCTCCGATCGCCAGATGGGGCGGTGAGGAATTCGCGTTATTGTCTGTCGACGGCAATGTCACCGAGAAGCACATCTACCGTCTCTGCCGCGAATTTGAAAATCATGTCTTCGATTCCGCCGATACTCAGATCCGCATGACGGTGAGCGTCGGGGCCGCTTTTTCCGACGGTAACGTCAATGCCGTGGAGATGTTCAAACAGGCTGACAGATGCCTTTATGATGCCAAGAACAGGGGCAGGAACCTGGCCCGCATATGCTATCTCGGGGCGCGCGCGAAAAGGTGAGAAAACAGAACAATTTGTTAGTGCTTGTTCACTTGTTTTTCGCTTAAGAAAAAGATAGAATAAATAGGCGAATGGATTTGTTGCCATTCGCATTTTTTTGTGTTTTTTTCGTTAAGGTGAACGATATTTTTTTGTTTGAAGGTAGGTAAAATTTATGTACAAGGAAGGCTTTGATAACGACAAGTATCTTGAGATGCAGTCTTCTCATATTCTTGAAAGGATCAACAAGTTCGGAGGCAAGCTCTATCTCGAATTCGGCGGCAAGCTTTTCGATGATTTCCACGCTTCCCGCGTTCTTCCGGGTTTTGCTCCGGATTCCAAGATCAGGATGCTCTCACGTCTTAAGGACGAGGCCGAGGTCGTAATCGCGATCAATGCGGCTGACATTGAAAAGAATAAGATCAGAGGAGATATCGGTATCACATACGATCTGGACGTTTTGAGACTCATCGATGCGTTCAGGAGTTTCGGCCTTTATGTCGGAAGCGTTGTTCTTACAAGATTTGCCGAGCAGCCTGCTGCGCTCGCATTCGAGAAGAAGCTCAATGCTCTGAACGTTCCCGTATATCGTCATTACCCGATCCCGGGTTATCCTTCCAATATGAAGCTCGTCGTATCCGATGAAGGCTACGGCAAGAACCAGTATATCGAGACAACAAGAAAGCTCGTAGTCGTTACGGCTCCGGGTCCGGGCTCAGGAAAGATGGCTACATGCCTTTCACAGCTCTATCACGAGCATAAGCGCGGCGTTAAGGCCGGCTATGCCAAGTTCGAGACATTCCCTATCTGGAACCTTGCTCTCAAGGATCCGGTTAACCTTGCATATGAGGCTGCTACTGCAGACCTTAAGGACGTCAACATGATCGACCCGTTCCATCTTGAGGCTTACGGCGAGACAACGGTCAACTATAACCGTGACGTCGAGATCTTCCCGGTAGTTCGTGCATGCCTTGAGCAGATGCTCGGCACATGCCCTTACAAGTCACCTACGGACATGGGTGTTAACATGGCAGGTAACTGCATTTTCGATAAGGAAGCAGTATGGGAAGCTTCAAGAAACGAGATCGTTCGCCGTTACTACGAGGCAGCTTGCAAGAAGGTAAAGGGCGAGGCTGATGAGAGCGAGATGATGAAGATCGAGCTTCTCATGGAGCAGGCAGGCATCGACGAGTCCTGCAGACCTGTTATCGAAGCAGCACGCCGTCGTTCCGAAGAGACGAACAACGAGCCTGCAGCAGCCATCGAGCTTCCTGACGGACGTATCATCACAGGTAAGACAACATCCCTCCTCGGTGCTTCCTCCGCTATGCTCCTTAATGCTCTTAAGGCTTTGGCAGGTATCCCTAAGGAGATCCGCCTCATCTCTCAGGACGTCATCGTTCCTGTAATGGATCTTAAGACAGGTTCTCTGGGCGGTCACAATCCGCACCTTCATATCGATGAGATCCTGATCGCTCTCTGTATCTCCGCAGTTACTGACGAGAATGCTCAGAAGGCGATGAAGCAGCTCGGCAAGCTCCGTCACTGCGAAGTACATTCTTCCGTGCTCCTGAGCTCCGTAGATATTAATGTTTTTAAAAAGCTCGGCGTTAATCTTACTTGCGAGCCTAAGTACCAGACATCTAAGCTCTATCACTCCTGATAGACGATTTGATAACACACACTTTTATGAAGGCACCACTAGATATAGTGGTGCCTTTTACTATATCTAGTGTTTTGTAACATTCTTGTAATATTACAAATTCGTCGGAAGGCTCAGCGCGAAACAGCGCGAAAACTCTCGAGGTCATCAAAAATCGAGCCTCTTATTCGCGAAAAAACGTTTTTTTAGCGCGAAACAGCGCGAAACATTCGAAAACGCCAAAAACGCCCTGACCACTAAATGTAGGGTTTGTGACTTGACTTAACCACTAGATATAGTTACAATGATTAGGCTTAAAGATGAAACTTGAGGAGGGGAAAGCCGTATGAGGCTCGGTGGTCTGCAAAAACTGACTTTGTTGGATTTTCCCGAGCACGTTGCATGTACCGTATTCACGTTAGGCTGCAACATGCGATGTCCCTTCTGTCACAACTCTTCGCTCGTTATCCCGGGCAGGGAACACGAAGAAGGAGAGATGGAAGAGGAAGAATTCTTTAAATTCCTTAATAAGCGTAAGGGTCTTTTGGACGGCGTTGCGATCACAGGCGGCGAACCGCTCCTTCACCCGGATATAAAGGAATTTATAAAGAAGATAAGAGACCTCGGGTTTCTGGTAAAGCTCGATACCAACGGTTCATTCCCGGAAAGGCTCAGGGAACTGATCGACGAAGGACTTATCGATTATGCGGCAATGGATATCAAGAGCACCATCGAAAGTTACGGTCCCGTATGCGGACTTAAGAACCCGCCGACGGAGAAGCTCAGGGAGAGTATCTCGATCCTAATGGAAGGCAAGATACCTTTTGAATTCAGGACCACGGTGATCGACGAATTCCACGACGAGGCGGTCTTTGAGGGTATAGGAGATCTTATAGAGGGAGCTCCGAGATACTTCCTTCAGAGGTTTGAGGATTCGGGCGAGTTGATCGAAGAAGGCGTATATCACGCCGCAAGCGAAGAAAAAATGATGAGACTTTTGGCACAAGTCAGAAAAAAAGTGCCTAACGCACAGCTCAGAGGCGGAGAGATACTCTGACAAAAAACAGTGGAGGGTTTGTATGTATCAGGTAGTTAAAAGAGACGACAAAGTAGTAGATTTTAATCTGTCCAAGATCTCCGACGCCATCAAGAAGGCTTTCGGCGCATGTAACGTTGAATACAATGACGACGTTATCGATCTTTTGGCATTAAAGGTAACGGCAGATTATTCTTCAAAGATAAAGGACGGTAAGATCACCGTCGAGGAGATCCAGGACAGCGTTGAGTCTGTTCTCCAGAAGACAGGTTATGAGGAAGTAGCTAAGGCTTACATCCTCTACAGAAAGAATCGTGAGAAGATTCGTGCGATGAAGTCCGCGGCTTTAAACTATAAGGAACTCGTAGACAGCTACGTTAAGATCGATGACTGGCGTGTTAAGGAGAACTCCACGGTCACATATTCCGTTGGCGGTTTGATCCTCAGCAACTCCGGTGCGATCACAGCTAACTATTGGCTCTCCGAGATCTATGACGAGGAGATCGCTAACGCACACAGAAATGCTGATATCCATCTCCATGACCTTTCCATGCTCACAGGTTACTGCGCAGGATGGTCTTTGAAGCAGCTCATCTCACAGGGTCTCGGCGGAATCACAGGTAAGATCACATCTTCTCCTCCGTCACACCTCGCTACTCTCTGCAACCAGATGGTAAACTTCCTCGGTATCATGCAGAACGAGTGGGCAGGCGCTCAGGCATTCTCATCTTTCGATACATATCTTGCAGCCTTCGTAAAGGCTGACAATCTCTCATATGAGCAGGTAAAGAAGGCAGTCGAGTCCTTCATCTACGGCGTAAACACACCTAGCCGTTGGGGTACTCAGGCTCCATTCTCCAACATCACTCTCGACTGGACAGTACCTAACGACCTCGCAGAGCTCAACTGTATCGTCGGCGGCAAGGAGATGGACTTCAAGTACAAGGATTGCCAGAAGGAAATGGATATGGTCAACAAGGCCTTCATCGAGATCATGATCGAGGGCGATGCAAACGGACGCGGATTCCAGTATCCTATACCCACCTATTCTATCACCAGAGATTTCGATTGGAGCGAGTCAGAGAACAACAAGCTCCTTTTCGAGATGACAGCTAAGTACGGTACACCTTACTTCTCCAACTACATCAACTCCGACATGGAGCCT
>CADCPU010000210.1 GCA_902803365.1 Oscillospiraceae bacterium | reverse complement strand
GATAAAACAGGGCATCTGGGAGACGCTCATCATGACGTCTCTGTCAGCGCTTTTCTCATATCTGATCGGCATGCCGCTGGGCGTTATCCTCTATGCGACTTCCAAGGGGCGCCTGCTCGAAAACAGACTCGTCAACGCGATCATCGGCACGATCGTAAATATATTAAGATCGCTCCCGTTCCTGATCCTTCTGGTGCTCCTCATTCCGTTCACCAGATTCATCACGGGCTCGTCGATCGGTACAGTTGCAACGATAGTCCCGCTTACGGTGGGCGCGACTCCGATCGTTGCGCGAATGGTAGAAGCATCGCTCCATGAGGTACAGCCGGGTATCATCGAGGCAGCTTCTTCAATGGGCGCATCACCTCTATATACGATAATCCACTTTATAATCCCTGAAGCAATGCCTTCGCTCCTGCAGGGCGGTGCGATCAACATCGCGACAGTACTCGGATATTCAGCGATGGCGGGCGTCATCGGAGGCGGCGGACTTGGTGCCATCGCGCTGCAATACGGTTACTACAGATACCAGAAGGCAGTGTTGTGGACGACGGTAGGCCTTCTCGTTGCTCTCGTAATGCTTATACAGATGAGCGGAACGCTGCTGGCAAAGAAAAATCGAAAAACTTGAAAAAAGTTCAAAATACCTATTGACATAGTAGGTAAATGGAGATATAGTAGACACCATGAAAAACGAAAGGAGACACGAAGATGTTCAAGACAACTTACAGTAACAACAAAACGATGATGATGTGCATGTGTTGTCGAATGCTGAACTCCCGGGCATGTAATGTGGCCAACGAAGTCAGTAAGCCTTCTTCGCGTCTCAGACGATAACGCTGAAAGATAAGGCAAACGACTGCCACTTGCCCGGGAGCTTAATCCAAAAAGCCCCCGGTTTTTTTCGCGAAAAACCGACAAAACATAAAACACAAACATCAGTTAAAAGGAGAAACAAAAACATGAAGAACATTACACTTAAGAAGATAGCAGCAATCACACTCGCACTTGCGATCATCCCTTCCGCAGCAGCTTGCTCCAAGGACGCAACGGCAGCAACAAAGGGTGAAGATACAAAGGTCATCAAGGTAGGCGCCAGCGTAAATCCTCATTCGGAGATCCTCGAGAAGGCAAAGCCGATCCTTGCTGAGAAAGGTATCACACTTGAGATCGTACAACTCGAAGATTATGTAACACCTAACACCGGCGTTATCGAAGGAAGCCTTGATGCTAACTACTTCCAGCACACGCCTTACCTCGAACAGTTCAATTCAGAGAACGGATCCGATATCGTTTCAATCGGTGCTATCCATTATGAACCATTCGGTATCTATGCGGGTAGGACAAGTTCTCTCAGCGACCTCCCGGACGGAGCTCTCATCGGTGTTCCGAACGACGTAACAAATGAGGCTCGCGCTCTCCTCCTCCTTGAGCAGGAAGGACTTCTCGAAGTAGACGACAATGCAGGTATCAATGCTACAGTAGGTGACATTACCGCGAACCCTAAGAACCTCGAGTTCAAGGAACTTGCACCTGAACAGCTTGTATCCGCACTTCCTGATGTGGACGTTGCAGTCATCAACGGTAACTATGCTATCGAGGGTGGTCTTCATGTAAGTGAGGCACTCGCCGTAGAAGCAAATGACGGTCTTGCAGCTCAGACATACGGAAACATCGTCGCAACTTTGCCATCGAAGAAGGACGACGAAGCTCTCAAGACACTCGTAGAAGTTCTGAGCAGCAAAGAGATCAGTGATTTCATCAATGAGAAATACGACGGTGCCGTTGTACCTCTCCACTGATAAGATAGAATAATGCCATAGATATTAACTCCCACAAGCCGATCTCGATAAGAGGTCGGCTTTTTGCAGGCAGAAGTATATAATTACAGAATATTGATATCAGGAGGATACGCGAAAATGATCAATATAAGAATAGCAGAGCCGAGTGACGCAGAAGCAATACTCGGAATCTACTCTCACTACATAAAGACAACGGCAATAACATTCGAATACGAGGTGCCTTCGATCGATATATACCGTTTTCGAAGATAAGGAGCAACCTGTGAATTTTGATGCTTTCGTAAAAGACATAACAGACAACAAATGGAACGTCTTCGGTACCGAAGTCTATGTTGACGGAGTCCTGAAGCACAGCTGGGGCGACACGAGCGGACTTCACGACATTTATTCTGCGACGAAGTCTGTGCTGTCGATCGCATTCGGTATCCTCTATGACGAGGGGAAGATCGATCCGGACAGGCCGTTTGTCGAGTATCTGCCGGAGGAGGCTTCGTACTCTGAGAAATATAAGGAAGTAACGGTCAGGCGTCTTCTCACGATGGATGTTCCGGGCTTACCGTTCAGAGCCGAGGGTGACAACTGGCTTGAGTATTCGCTTAACTGTGACATCGATCTTGACGTTGTGACATTTAATTACAGTAATATCAACTCGTTCCTGATCGGAGTGTGCCTTACAAATATCCTGGGAAGTGACCTTGGGGCTTTTATCGAAGAGAGGATCTTTAAACCGCTGGATATCTCGTCTTATGAATACGGAAGATCACCTGAAGGATATTTCTACGGTGCTTCCGGTATGCGCCTGTCAGTTCACGACTTAAGTAAGTTCGGACTCCTGATGCTTAACAAGGGTGTATATAACGGCGTCCGCATTGTATCCGAGGAATATGTTGAGATGGCAACCTCGATACAGAAGATGAACAGGGAAGGCGGTTACGGATTCTTTTTCTGGAAGTATCGCGGCGGCTTCAGTATCAACGGCAAGTGTAAGCAGAAATGCTATGTGCTTCCGAAGCAGGGACTCGTCATAACTTATCTCTCGTATATCGACGATGATTCGCACGACCTTGTTGAGAGCGCAGAGAAAAATATAATCGGTACTGACAAGGATGCTGAAGCAAGGATCGCGGCGATGGAGAAACTCTACGACCTCGCGCTTACAAAAGAGGCGACTTCAGCCGAGATCAAAACGTTGGAAGAGTACTATACAGGCGCTGACTGGAAACATGATCTTGCGCTTGATGAGACGGGCTTGCTGCCTGCAAACTTGAAGCGCGGCGTGCTGTCTGAGGACGGGCTTTATGATCTCTTGGAGGATATGATATAATCCCGAAAGTGGAAACAATAAGGGAGATAAATATATGATACTGATTATTGAAGATGATCCTGCGATCAATAAACTTCTGTGCGGAATCCTTAACAAGAGCGGATATGAGACCGAGAGCGCGACGGACGGATTTACCGGCCTTCAGATGGCGCTTAACGGTGATCACGACCTTATCCTCATGGATCTTATGCTGCCGATGAAGAGCGGTGAAGAGATCCTCAGAAGCCTTCGCGAAGTCAAGAAGACTCCTGTCATCGTGCTGTCGGCCAAGAGCGACGTGCATAACAGGATCGAGCTGCTGAGATTGGGCGCGGATGATTTTATCTGCAAGCCGTTTGATATCGACGAAGTCATATTGAGGATCGAAGCTGTCTTAAGGCGCGTTGATGACAGGAAGGATCCGGATCAGCTCACATATAAGGATATGAGGATAGATAAGGATGCCAAGCGCGTCTATATCGGTGAGAACGAACTCGTCTGTACGGCGATGGAATATTCGATCCTGGAGCTGATGCTCGGAAATCCCAATAAGATATTTTCGAAAAGAAACCTCTTCGAGAGCGTGACGGGCGAGGACTATATGAGCGAGGAAAATACCATGAACGTTCATATGAGCAACCTTAGAAAGAAGATCGCCAAGCTCACGGATGAAGCATATATAGATACAGTGTACGGCATGGGGTACAGACTCTCGAATTAAGGATTTCTTTAGTATTGGTGAAGAATTCCCTTAATGTGCTTGGATAAAGTATTGTCAGAACGAAAGGAGAACAAGACAAACATGGAAAACACGATCTTGAAGACTAACGCGCTGACAAAAAATTACGGACATATCAAAGCGCTGGATAATGTAAATCTCGAACTTAAGGAAAAACACATCTACGGATTCATCGGCCGCAACGGTGCCGGTAAGAGTACATTCATGAAGATACTGACGGGCTTGTCCTACCAGACATCGGGCGAACTCTCCCTGATGGGTGAGACGACCGAAAAGGGCATCCGCGAAGCAAGAAACAGCGTCGGTGCCATGATCGAGAGTCCTGCGATCTTCAAATGGTACAGCATAAGAAGGAATGTTGAGATCAAGAGACAACTGGTCGGAAATCCCGACAGGACCGCTACTGACAGAGTACTCGAACTGGTCGATCTCAAATCGGTTGAAAAGAGAAGAGCAGGCACGCTCTCGATGGGTATGAAGCAGCGCCTCGGTATCGCGATGGCACTTGTCGGCAACCCGAAGCTCCTCGTGCTCGACGAGCCGATCAACGGACTTGATCCGCAGAATATCGTGGCTCTTCGTAAATTGCTCAAGAAGCTCAATGAAGAAAAGGACATTACGATCTTTATCTCGAGCCACATTCTTAACGAACTCTATCTTCTTGCCACGGATTACATCATCATCAACGAGGGCAGGATCGTCGAGACGCTCACACAGGAGCAGCTCGAAGATAAGTGCAAAAAATATATCTGTGTCAGGACCGACGATGCCGCCAAGGCAGTTACTGTACTTGATAAGCTCTATGAACAGGGCGCATACAAGGTCATCTCCGATGACACCATAAGGATATTCAAGACTTCTCAGGAATCGGCAAAGATCGCCGAGGCATTCATGAATGCAGGCATCATGCTTAAGGAATTGTCCTTTAAGGAGCAGTCGCTTGAAGAGTACTTTGTGAATGTAGCGGGAGGTGACGCAAAATGATCAATCAGCTCAAGATCGAAAATACCAAATGGGTGCGCTCTGTCTTATTCTGGTGCTTTGTCGTGCTGATGGCAGTCTGCGGCGTGTCTTTCGGAATGAAGATGGCCATTCAGTACAAGACGACGGATATCATGCATCCGTTCTACGATTCTCTTCCCGATGTATCACTCTTCTTTGCACATGCTCTGTTCACGGCATGGTTCATCGGATACGATTTCAGTTCAAGGACGATCCATCATGAGATCAGCTCGGGCGCTTCAAGGCTGTCCGTGCTCATCACCAGAGCTCTTCCGGCAATAGCTGCAAGCGTGATCATCCACCTTGCGCAGGTATCCTCGACTGTCTTTGGTCTTGGTGCATATATCGGCCTCGACGGATGGAACCTGTCATCGGATAAGTTCGCGTGGATCGGAACGACTACGATCCAGTTCATCGCACTTGAGTGCTTCTTTATCATGATAAGCTTCCTCTGCTGCAACCTCTATGTCGGCCTTATAGCTTCGGTCATCTCAGAGATCGGACTCTGCAATATCGCCAGGAACATCTGTGGCGAGCAGACATGGTACAAGTATTCTTTCTTCCATCTTGTAGAGGATTCAAACAGCACGGAACTTGGCACATACGCAGTTGTAGCCGTAGTAAGCATCGTAGTGATCTCGGTGATCACATATCTGGCTTTTAGAAGAAGGGAGATCTGAAAGAGCATATGATCTGGTTGGTGATCGCGATACTTGCTGCTGCAGTTGTCTTTCTGACTGCCAAATTGATCCTGCTCAAAAAAGAAATGAAGAAAACAACAGCCCGATTGTCCAAATGGGACGACCGGGCTTTGCCTGTCAACGGAGTCGACCGCGATCTTGAAGATATGATAGTCGAGATCAATAAGTTGTACGACAAGACTCTTGAGATCAGGAACAATGCCACGAGGGAAGAGAAAGCTCTCCGCGACTCGATCTCCATGGTCTCTCACGACATGAAGACTCCGCTCACTTCCGTCATCGGTTATCTCCAGCTCGCTTCCAAAAGCGAAGGCGAAGAGGTCTCCAAGAATATCGATATCGCGCTCGAGCGTGCGATCTATCTCAATACTCTCGTAAACGACTTCTTCGATCTCTCCGTCGTCGAATCCGCCAAATACGTGCAGACTCCCGAGCGTATCAATATATGCGAACTCATATGCGAGGAGGTCTTCGCGCTCGCGCCTGCATTCGATAAGCGCGGCATCGAGCCTTCTTTCGCGAATTCCGACGAAGATATCCGCCTCATTACCGACCGCAAGATGGTCACGAGGATCATCCAGAACCTTCTCTCCAATTGCGCCAAGTATGCTTCCGACAAGATCTCTATCTCTGTTCGAAAAGAAACAGGTTGCGTATATGTCTCGATCATCAGTGGTATCAAGGGCAAGGTCGATACTGAGAGGATGTTCGAGAGATTTTACCGTGAAGACGAAGCGCGCACAGGTGAAGGCGCGGGACTTGGAATGTATATCTGCAGGAAGTTTACTGAGACGCTTGGCGGCTCGATCGGGGCTAGTCAGAGCGGCAGTGAACTGACAGTCACCTTTGAACTTCCGGAAGGAAATCTATGAGAAGAAGATGCAGTGAAGAAGAGAAAACTATACTTAAAAAGCACCGCAAGGCAATAGTCAAAGGAGTAGTAAAGGGCAATTCGTTCATGCTCATTCCTTTTCTTGTCCTCGGTGTCGCGATAGGTGCGGGAGCAGGTGCTCTTGTATCGTTTCTTCTGACCGACCTGATCGGAGCAGGCAAGATGCTCTCCGATATCGTGAGCGAAGTCATTACCGAACTTTCTTCTCTCGCGGTCGCTGCCCTGGTTATGTTTATTGGATTAAAACTCGGTCGTTCGATAGTGTCTGCACGCCTCCTGGGCATGGACTTCGAGATCAACGCCGTCGTCATTACAAAGAAGAAAGCCGAATGGCTCTACTATATCGAAGCAGATTCTGATATTGACGGGGTATATCCCGAGTACACTATCCCGTGTGAAGAGATGAGCAAGATCGAAGTGGGAGATAAGCTGCTCCTTGTGATCCGCCGCGACGGAGGGCACTTCCTTATGAAGCCCGAAGGCGGGATCGCGACGATCGTGTCGCGTTTTGTTCTTCCGGCAACAGACTCCGAGTGCCGCTGTGTCGGTTACCATAAACTTGATGATCTTGAGTCCGCACCGATTCCTTTGAATGAAGCAAAAAAGACGGACATCCTCGATCGGAATAAGAACTGTTCCGACAAGCGTCTGACCGTTTTGCATATCTGCCTTACTCTCATTGTCGTTTGCATAAACGCGCTGATATTAGGCTTCGCGGGAGATTTGTTTTCGAGTGATGCGGGCCTTCTTATATTCATTGCATGTCAGATCGCAGCAACGATCATATGCTCGGGCGTGATCCTTGTTCTTTTGCGTCGTCTGTTTTCCTCGCGACTTAAGTCGATCGGTATGTACAGGCATGCGATCTTCATAGGATTTGAGAACAGCCTGACGCTGATGCCTAATATGCGCATCCTTGTCCGTACTGCTCATGGCACCGAGACGCGTCTTATAAAGGATCCGATGTATAAGAGCCGCGACAGGAAGCGCTTTCTCTACGGTGAGATCGTGGAGTTCTGCGAAGGAAGCAAGGGATGTTTGGTAGCAGCGGAAAACGAGTTATAATGTAAGTGGAATAAGTGAATAAGAGGTACATATATGGATAATCTTAGTGAAGCGTTCAGCTACACCGGTCACGTGCTGACTAACAGTATTCAGCTCTGGGCCACATACCTGAGCTTTGGGGTGCTCGCCTTGATCGTCAGGAAGACACAAGATAAGACACGCAGGCGCTGCGGCAATGTCATGCTGGTATCATCGATCCCGGGACTCATAATATCTTTGGTTTGCATCGGAACATTTATCTACTCGTTTGCGGTG
>CADCPU010000209.1 GCA_902803365.1 Oscillospiraceae bacterium | reverse complement strand
GGAATGGCAGACGCAGCAGACTCAAAATCTGCCGACCTCAAAATCGTGTGGGTTCAAGTCCCACCAGCCCCACCAGAATAAAACGTGCTTCACATTGAGGCACGTTTTTTTATGCTCCTATCGAGTATTTTCAATACTCCGAAATTAATTACAAATGTTGATTTTTTAATATCAGATATTTTGTTATAATATTATAAATGCGCTTAGGAGGTTCATATGGCTACATTAAACAACTTTTCAAAAGTTACCCCCGAGATCGAAAAACTCGCGCTCATGTGTTCCGAGAGGACCATTTCTCCCGACCTTTATACTTTGCACGACGTTAAGCGCGGATTAAGAGATGTAAATGGAAAAGGAGTACTGACAGGTCTTACGGAGATCTCTGAGATCATTTCTTCAAAGAAGGTCGACGGCAAGTCTGTCCCATGCGAAGGAGAGTTATATTACAGAGGATATAACGTAAAAGATCTTGTACACAGTTTTCTCGAAGAGAACAGATTCGGTTTTGAAGAGACCACTTACCTTCTCTTGTTCGGAAAACTCCCGAATACCGAGGAACTCGCAGAATTTAACAAACTGCTCAACAATTACAGAACGATAATGCCGAAGAACTTTGTCAGAGACGTTATCATGAAAAAGCCGAGCGAGGATCTTATGAACAACCTCGCCAGATCAGTTCTTACATTGTATGCTTACGACGGTAATCCGAATGACTTGAGCATACCTAATGTCTTAAGACAGTCTCTCGAGCTTATCTCCAACTTCCCTCTTCTCACGGTATACAGTTACCATGCGAAGAACTATTATCTGGACAAAGGAAGCCTTATCATCCACCGTCCTCAGGCTAATCTCTCTACTGCAGAGAATATCCTTTATATGCTCAGACCTGATCATAAGTATTCAGAGCTCGAAGCAAGGATCCTGGATCTCGCGCTCATACTCCACGCTGAGCACGGCGGAGGTAACAACTCGACATTCACAACGCATGTCGTTACATCTTCCGGCACTGATACATATTCTGCGATCGCAGCTGCTCTGAGTTCCCTTAAGGGTCCTAAGCACGGCGGTGCTAATATCAAGGTCATGAAGATGATGGCTGACATCAAGAAGAATATCAAAGACTGGAATGACGAAGACGAAGTAAGAGCTTATATCGCGAAAATACTTCACAAGGAAGCTTTCGACGGCGCCGGTGTCGTATACGGCTTAGGCCATGCGGTATATTCCATTTCCGATCCGAGAGCAGAATTGTTCAAGGGTTATGTCGAAAAGCTCTCTGTAGAGAAGAACCGCACAAAGGAATTCAAGCTTTACAGCAACATCGAGAGGATCGCTGCAGAGCTCATCACCAAAGAGAGAAAGATCTACAAGGGCGTATCTGCCAATATCGATTTCTACAGCGGATTTGTCTACAGCATGCTTAACCTTCCTGTCGAGCTTTACACACCGCTCTTTGCTATCGCGAGGATCTCCGGTTGGTCAGCTCACAGGATCGAGGAACTCACCAACGCAGGCAAGATCATCAGACCTGCTTACATGTGTGTTCAGGACCACAGAGAATTCGTTCCGATCGCAGAACGCTGATCATAAAATCAAAGCAAAAAGAAACGAGACCCGAAGGTCTCGTTTTTTAATGCATGAATTTGAAATACAAGATAACCAGTATACCAAGAACGATCCTGTACCATCCGAAGACTTTGAAGTTGTGCTTACGGATATACGAGAGGATGAACTTAAGTACGAAGATCGATACCAGGAACGCAGATACAAGTCCAATACCGAGGATGATGAGATCCGTATTAGTTACGGCACCATCATACTTCAAGATCTTCAGAACGCTTGCACCGAACATAACAGGGATCGCGAGGAAGAAAGTAAACTTAGCAGCCACTTCCCTGCTTATGCCGATTATGAGCGATCCTACGATCGTTGCGCCTGATCTTGAGGTTCCGGGAAAGATCGCTGACAAAAGCTGAAAGAAACCTATTATAAGAGCATCTATATATGTCAGATCTCTTATGTCCTTGCAGCGCGGTTCTCTTTTGGCGATACAAGTCTCTGTTACGATAAACGCGATACCGAACGTTATGAGCGCAAGGGCGACCACGAAGTAGTTATACAGATATTTATCGAGCAAGTCATCGAAAAGCACGCCTACGACGCCTGCAGGTATACATGCTACAACGATCTTGAACCACATCGAAAACTTGTCTTTATCGACGTAAGCAAGCACGCCGCCCTTGGTAAGAGGATTTGTATTATTCTTCTTCCCAAACGGCCAGAGCTCGCCCCAGAACAGGACAACAACTGCAAGGATAGCGCCGAGCTGGATAACGACCAGATAAAGATCAAAGAAGTCTTCCTTAACATTGAGTTTTGCAAATTCGTTGAGCAGGATCATATGACCCGTGGAACTGATCGGAAGCCATTCGGTGATACCTTCAACGATACCGAACAACAAAGCGATCAGATAATCGATTATTCTCATAATAATACCCCTTCAATTTAATGCTAATAATATACATTAAAAAAAATATATAAGAAGACTTTGAGGTCAAACTTAATATACTTGAAAAATAAGCAAAGAAAAAACCTCAACTGAGTTGAGGTTTCTTGGTGGGAAGAGGTGGATTCGAACCACCGAAGTCACTGACGACAGATTTACAGTCTGTTCCCTTTGGCCGCTCGGGAATCTTCC
>CADCPU010000208.1 GCA_902803365.1 Oscillospiraceae bacterium | reverse complement strand
CCCGGAACCTTGCCCTTCAAACCTTCGAGACCTGCCTTGATGCCTGCCTTGATCTCGTCCTTCTTTGCCTCATCGTATTCGTCCTTGAGTGTCCAAACTATTACGTGTCTTACCATCTTTTTGCTCCTTAGAGTTTTCCAATATGATAGCACATTCGCGCCTGAGAAAAGCCTCAATTAAATTATTGCATTTCATCACAAAAGGTGTAAAATTACACCAAAAGAACAAAAAGGAGGTTTCCGATATGACTATCTTTACGTTGATACTTCTGCCATTGATCCTGATCGGCATCATCATATTTGTTGTTGAAGCTATCATGGCGCGAAAGCAAGCACGTTCGATCAGACCTATGCCCAAGCTGGCGCTGACCAGTTCACTGTCGATCCTTGCACTCTGTTTTTGTTTTCAGGCAATGCTGACTATAATGTCTGTCATAAACAGCATTCCGCATGATTGCACTGAAATAGACGTAATACTGATGATAGCCTTCGTGATCCTGTGCGGCATCGCGATAATTACAGGAATTATCCTGTTTATAAGAGAAAGCATCAAAGCAAAAAAGGAGAGTCGTCCACGCCGGTCGATATACACGTTCTTCTTCACCGCCATGATCACATGGCTTATGACACCGGTCGTTTGTTATCTTTTCGTGAACCTCTACACGATGATCTTCGGCGGAGATCCCTGCCCGTAAAAGGAGCGCTATATGACTATCTTACTTATAATCTCGCTTATTCTTTTGAAGACAAAAAAATGGGACTTATTCAAGTCCCATCACCTCACCGTAGACTTCCACGGCATTGCGGATGCAATCCTCGCAAGGGCAAAGAGGTCTTCCGTTCGTAATGGCCTTTAAGTCCCCGCATTTTGTTGCTCCGCACTTTGCGGCAAATCTCTTCAGGAGTTCGGAAGTATACTTGATGCTTCCGTTACCTTCGGACTTGAGTCCCGCGATGATGCCCGCACCGATAAGTGCGCCGCATGTTGCTTCGAGGGTACCCATACCGCCGCCGAATCCTGCCGACAACTGTCTTAAGGTCTCATCGTCAAGCTCGGTCTGATCTGCGAGTGCGCAGGTCACCGCCTGACAACAGTTGTAACAGCTGTTCTTCCTGAGGTCGATCGCCTTGTCTGCTCTTTCTTTTGTAGTCATTTCCTTTTCTCCTTGAGGTTGTATGTGGTTTGATTATATCAAAAACGCAGATGTTGTAACAATGACAGGTTAAACACTTTATGACACTGTTGTGACGGCTTAACTCGGTGCTCCCCAAGCGATTACGGATACATTCAAGAAAAAAACGATTCGTCTCCGTAATTTTCGAGCTCGAAAACACCAAATTACGGATACATCAGACAAAAACAGTCAATGTATCCGTAATCGAAGAGATTTTTTCAATCAAAATGAAGAAATTTACGGATACATCGTATAAAAATGTCCGATGTATCCGTAATGCTTTTCAAATCATGTGCGAATAACGTTTCGCGTTGACAGTATATTGCAGGGACATCAAAGATACGACTTCGTCCTCTTCATATCCGTAATAAGTTCAGGGTTATCCTGCTTCATAAGTTCGATGAGCTTTTTGATGTTCGCGGTGTCTTCCTTGATCGCATTGAGCTCGGATTCCGTGATGCCGACGAACTGGATAAAATCGACTCTGCCGTGAACGGTATCCTTGCCCTGCGCAGTCGTATCGTAAACAGTGATCAGAGCAGTGATCGCGGAGTCGGTTCCGACGCGGAGCGATGTGCCGTTACCCGGTACGCACTCTTCCGGATCGTAGTAATTTTCCGTGTCATATGTGTAGCGTGCGATGTTACCGAGGATGTTAAGAGCGAAGATGCAGTCTTCAGGATTTTCTTCCTTGAGCTTCATCGTCATCTCGTATCCCCAACGGCTGTAGTCGCCGCCGAATGCATCTTCGTCACCGTAGAGTTCGGTCATGCCATAGGTTACGATATGAAGATAGCCGTTCGGATTCTTGTAGATCGAATAGCCGTCAAGATATTCGTCTCCGCCGAACAGCGCGCGCTTCTCGATCTTGGTGCCGTAGTGGCTCGGATTCTGACCCGGATAGAGCCTCTCAAATTCCTCATCGATCGCGTCCCAACCGGGTGCGAAATCGTCATCGTTTTCGAGTCTTTCTTTGTATTCTTCGAGTGTCATGTTTAAGTACCTCCCTTATTATAGATTATGATCTTTCTTCTACTATAATGCCTGTCAGGCGCGGCACGCTGAATCGATCCGTAAACAGATCGCACTTGCACAGGAATGAATAGAAGATATGTCTTCCCTGCCTGCACAAAGATTCATAGTTGCCCTGGCCTTTGGCGAGGATCACGTCGCTGTTGTCGAGCGCTTCCTTCGCTTCATCTGTGAGCATGTTATAGACTGTTCCGCCTATCGAGTTGCCGTTGCCGATCGTACGCGCGATCTTTGTAAGACCGACGTATTCCGCATCTTCGATCGTCGCATCATTGAGCACTTCACCTCCGCGGACGAGCACTGTTATCTCAAGCTGAGGAAACCTCTTCTTGAGTTGTTCCAAAAAGAGTTTATCGAGTACGATCTCACCACAGTTATCCGTTATGAGCAGAAAACGTCCGGCAGTTGCACACTGAGATATCAGCGAATCAACGACCGGTATGTCGCGCGTCTTTACGCCTTCGCGCTCGCCTTGTTCAAGCAGGCCGAGGAACGTATCCTCATCAACGGTATTCATCGCGCCGAAGTCTATATAATTACCAAGACGCGAATAGATGAGTGAGGTCGCAAGAGGATCTGAACTTGCTTCGATCTTCTCGCGAAGCTTAGGCTCAAGTGAGAGAACGAGATCGTTATACTTGCGCTTTATTTCCTTATACGGACTGCGCTTGCCGAATCGGCGTTCGTATGCCTGATTGAAAAGGTAGACAAGGTATGGAGACGTATCATTCTCGTCTCTGTTGTCGATTATGTTCCTGACCTCAGCGAGGTATCCTTCGTCGTCTGTAAGATGCTGCTGTTTATCGTAGAGACAATCAGCGCAGCTTTGAATTATTCTCATATTTTTTCCATCCCTCTTTCGATTATTCACTAGACATTATACCCGACAAATTAAAGAAATACCCCGACAAACCGAACTGAATATTCGGCAGAAATCAGGCAAGTTCCAAAACCGCGTTGACTCAATGCATTCGAGTCTTTAAGATAACAATTGTTAACTCATTTTATAACTCAAAGGAGGAAGATATATGCTGAATAAAGCATTAAGATCAAAGGGAGCTTCCATCGCGATCTCTTCAGTCATGATCATGCAGACAATCGCTTTTATGTCTGCAGGCGTCAGTGCTGATACTGCTGATGAGAAGATCGAAAACTTCGTTAAGCGTTGCTACACTGTTACACTCGGAAGAGAGGGCGAAGCTGAAGGAATCGCTTTCTGGACTGATCAGCTCGCAAGCGGAAACATGGTAGGTTCTGTTCTCGTTAAGAACTTCATCGACAGCGAAGAGTATCAGGCAAAGGGTCATACTAACGAAGGTTATGTTAATGATCTTTACACGATGTTCATGGGAAGACAGGCTGAGAGTGAAGGTGCCGTTTACTGGAACCAGCAGCTCGAGAGCGGCGTAACAAGAGACGCTGTTTTCGCAGGCTTTGCAAATTCTCAGGAGTTCGACACGCTCTGCAAGGAAGCCGGCATCACGGCAGGTTATTTCACAGCAGAGTATGACATCAACAAAGTAAACGGTGTTAACCTCTTCGTTGAGAGAATGTATAAGACATGTCTCGGAAGAACAGGTGATCAGGGCGGACAGGCTTATTGGACACAGGGTCTCTTGAACGGTTCACTCACAGGTATCGCATGCGCAGCTAACTTCATCCAGAGCGATGAGTATAAGAGCTTGGATCTTTCTGCTGATGCATATGTAAAGAACCTCTACACAGCATTCATGGGTCGTGAACCTGACGAAGGCGGTGCTGCATATTGGGCAAACGGGATCAACGACGGAACATATACAAAGGATGATGTATTTAACGGCTTTGCATATTCCGCTGAGTTCGCAGGCATCTGTGCATACTACGGCATCGTAAGCGGTTCCGATACGGCTCCTGCTAACGTAGATCCGACAGCAAACGAGAATACAGATACCGAAACACCTGATGACAACACTCCTCAAGTTATCTACAAGCTCAAGGAAAAGATCAAGACATATGGTGACGGAAAGAAAGAAGTTTCTAAGATCTCCGTGGAAAAGGATGGTTCTCAGGTAGTCGCTACAACGTTTTACGACAAGGATGGTAAGGAGCTCAACACAGAGACCGAGATCGATGCTGCTGACGGCAAGTACATCCATATCCTCTCTGACGGTACAAGAGAAGAGTACGATTTCGAAAATGGTTCACTCAACAGCTACAAGCCTGACGGTACCCTTGATAAGGATACTTCCTATACAAGCACAACAACGATGGATAAGAATGGTGTTGAGACTCAGGTCTACACTTACCTTAACGGCAAGTTGAAAGAGACAGCTGTTCGTGATGTTTTCGAAGGCGGTTATAAGACCATCTACTATGATGCAGACGGAAAGCCTACATTCTGTATATGGCAGAAAAGAACGCTGAATGACGACAACAATACGGTAACAACTTACTACAATGCTGACGGCACCGTTGAGTCTTACGATATCGCAGAGCTCAGAAAATCAGATAATGCTCATGTCATCTCTG
Source organism: Oscillospiraceae bacterium (assembly GCA_902803365.1). The sequence goes on along the minus strand of CADCPU010000208.1, from coordinate 6,763 downwards.
TCTACGACGGTTCTGACAAACTTCTCGAGAAGATCATCAGAACAGGTGAGTATCACGAGAACGAAGAGACTTATGATGCAAACGGCAAGCTCATCGCTGACCACAAGAAGGAATACCTTGACGGAGGTATGACAGTATCCAAGGAAACAGATCACGATTATTTGAGCAACACATCTTACGTAATCGAATATAAGTACGATACGATCACAAATAAATAAAGATGTTTTCGGAAGGCCGGTCAGATGTGACCGGTCTTCTTTTTTTGCGCGAAAAAAGACCGGGCGCTTGATCACGTCCGGTCTTCGTAAGATACCTTTATAAGTCAGATCAGAAGAGATCTACGTCACCGAAGATATCTCCGTTAACAACATAGTATGCCTTGCCTTCTTCAGCCTTAACATAGATGTCGAGGTTCTTGATAGCAGCCTTGCAATCCTTGTTGACCTTCTTAACGATATCTGTGTAAGAAACGCCGTCACCGTTAACGTTCTGGATAACGAATGTCTTAGGAGCTACAATAGCCTTAGGAGCTGCCTTCTTAGCAGGAGCCTTCTTTGCTGCAGGCTTCTTAGCTGCTGCCTTCTTAGGAGCTGCTGCTTTCTTGGCTGCAGGCTTCTTAGCAGGTGCCTTCTTAGCTGCAGGCTTCTTTGCCTCTTCCTTCTTTGCCTCAACTGCCTTTGCAGGCTCTTCTACTTTTGCAGGAGCGACTGCGATTGTCTTATCGATTTCCATCTTTAATTCCTCCGTATGGTTTCATATATGATACTTTGTTATTTTACAACAAAATTTGTCTTTTGTCATTTTGAATTTAAGTGAATGAAACACTTATGACAGATTGTTGTGCTTTATATATAATTGATTGGTAAAAACCCGCACAATTATAACAAATGAACACATAACATACGAGAGGAAATTGCGATATAATTTCACAGGGGCATAGCGGAAAAAACAAGAGGTAATATATGTCAATTATTCCTTCAAAGAGAATAACAGAATCAAAATGGTTCATCGGTCTTCAGATCTTCTTTATGATCCTGTGGGGAACACAGATAGCAAGAACGCATTCATATTACATAAACTACATACTGATATTCTTTGCAGCGCTGTTTTGTGCAGTAAAGAACATCAAGGACGGAAACTGTCTGTTCAAAAAGATCGAAGGCAGGTTCAATGCGTTTGTCGTTTACGCTGCGAGCATCCTCTTTACTCTCATGACTGCCCTGGCAAACTACAATATATGGGCTCTCGGACATATAAGTCAGGACTTCGAATCAACACTCAGGATCCCGTACAACACATTCCTGATCATCGTATTTTTCTTTGGCGGTTTCTGCATTTTCCAAAATATCTTTTTGTTCATATACAAAAATACCGGCAAGCTGTTCTTAAAAGAACGTGACAAGGCACCAGAGACCCGGAAGATCTTCTTCATAAGTCTTGCACTTCTTGTTGTTACGAGACTTCTCGTTCTCTTACTCTGTCAGTATCCGGGCGAGCTTACGGTCGACAGTCTTAACCAAATGAAGCAGATCATGACAAATGATTATTCTAACCATCATCCCGTATATCACACGATGGTTATCAAGTTCTTCATAACTATCGGTTCGAGACTCTTCCATAACATGAATGCGGCTGTATGTCTCTACAGCGTTTTCCAGGTAATCTTCATCGGCGCATGCTTTTCATTTGCCGTTGCTACGATGGAACAGATGAAAGCACCGAGATGGGCAATAATACTCACTATGATCTTTTATGTTGCAATGCCTTACCATCTGGTATATGCATTTACCCTGTGGAAAGACATCATGTTCGGCGGATTTGTCCTCGTACTCATCACCACGCTTTTCAGATATATGAACGGTGTCGGTAACAAGAAGCTCAACATCATCCTTCTTGCACTGTCGAGCCTCGGAACGTGCCTTTTCAGGAGCAACGGCTTCTTCGTATTCGTTCTCCTGACCTTCATTGTCGCGATCACGATAAAACTCAAGGACAAAATGCTCATCATCCTTATGGGTACAATGATCATATTGAGTTTTACAATGAAGCATATAGCACTTTCCGCATTTGATATCGAACAGGCGGACACGATCGAATCACTTGCGATCCCTACGCAGCAGATCGCCAAGGTCGTATACGAAAACGGGGATATGGATGAGCATGAACTTGAACTCATAACACAGCTCGCAAAGCCTGAGAAGATACGTCAAAGATACAATACAGGCCTCGTAGATCCTATCAAGAATCTCGTAAGGTACTACGGCAACCAGGACCTCATCAAGGAACAGAAGGCAGATTACATCAAGCTTTATATATCTCTCGGTCTTAAGAATCCGTTCATCTACGCGAGAGCCTGGATCGACCAGACGGTCGGCTACTGGAACTCCGGTTACGACTATTGGCGCTGGAATATCAATGATACGCCGGACAATGATATGAGCATCTTTAAGCAGTGTTGGTTCCCTCAGCTCAACACATTATTCAAGGAATACCTGTGGCTGTCGACCAACATCGTAATCATGAGACCGTTCCTCAGCATCGGCGTATTTGTCTGGCTTGACATGGTACTCCTCATGATCGCACTGCTCAAAAAAGACAGGCACGGAGCGATCGCAACACTGCCGGTACTCCTCATCGTCCTATCATTGCTGATAGCTACTCCGGTATATTCGGAATTCAGATATATATACGCAGCATTCTGTTCACTGCCAATGACGGCAATGATCGCATTAAGACCTAAGAAGGAAGAAAAGAACAATGGATAAGATCGCAGTATTGATCCCCTGCTATAACGAAGAAAAGACCATCGAGAAGGTCGTAAACGATTTTAAGAACTGCCTTCCCGAAGCAAAGATCTACGTCTACGACAATAACTCGAACGACAAGACGGCCGAGCTCGCAGCCAAGGCAGGTGCGATCGTAAAACACGAGTATAAACAGGGTAAGGGCAACGTAATAAGACGTATGTTCCGCGAGATCAATGCAGAGTGCTATATCATGACTGACGGTGATGATACTTATCCTGCCGAGTTTGCACGTGAGATGTGTGACCTCGTGCTCGAAAAGAAGGTCGACATGGTTGTCGGTGACCGTCTCTCTTCCACATACTTCGAAGAAAATAAAAGACCGTTCCACAACTTCGGAAACAGCCTTGTAAGGAAGTCCATCAATTTCCTTTTCGATAATGACATAAAGGATATCATGACGGGATACAGGGCCTTCAGCTATGAATTCGTGAAGACTTTCCCGATCCTGTCACAGGGATTCGAGATCGAGACTGAGATGAGTATCCATGCGGTCGACAAGAACATGTATGTGGAAAACGTCATCATCGAGTACAGGGACAGACCTGAAGGCAGCGAATCAAAACTCAATACTTATTCGGACGGCTTCAAGGTACTCAAGACGATCTTAAGGCTTTACAGGACATATAGACCGCTGGGCTTTTTCGGGATCATCGCCGCCCTGCTCGCATTACTCTCGATCGGTTTTTTTATACCGGTCCTCACGGAGTTCCTTAAGACAGGTATCGTTCCGAAGTACCCGACCCTCATCGTCTGCGGATTTACGATGATGGCGGCGCTCCTGTCGTTCTTTACGGGAATGATGCTCCAGACTATAGTCCGTCAGAAGAGACAGGACTTCGAACTTAATCTTCAAAATATGAGGACACTTAAGAATATCGTCAAAAAGATCTCCAATGACTGATCAATCGTACTTTAATACGTGCTTTACTTCATGGTCATTTACGATGACCCTCATCCTGCCGTTGGTGATATTGATATCCTCGTCCTTGGCATAAGTCTCAAAACCCAGATTGTTGTGAAGTTCGACACGGGTATCAGCACTCTCTATCCTGATGTGAGTCTCCTGCTCGACACCGCCGAATGCGAGTGACTCCTTACCGGCATTTTCCATATGAACTCCCGCATACTCAAACCTGATATCACTTCTTCCGTGAAGTGTTCCGAGGCAAGTCGAATAATGCGAACGAAGATCGATATTTATGCTCGCATCTTCGATCTTGGTGATCGCATGAGCTCCGTTGATCGATCCGATACCTACAAACCTGTTGCCGCCGCCTAAGATCTTGAGAGTGGTCTTGGTTACATATACGTTGACGTTGCTCTCAAGACAGCCTATACCTACACCATAGTTAGCATTGATGTCTTCATCGATACTGCAATTTATGATATCGATATTGTGTTCACTTGAATATGCACCGATACCGCAGCATTTTGTTCCGCCGCTCCTGAGTGCATAAAGACCTCTGTCTATCCTTATGATACCGCCAAGACCGGAACCGATACAGATGCCTTCATGGCCGTTTGCAATGACTGTGATCTTGCCGTCCTGATCAAAGTGCATATTGCCGTGTTCAGATTCGAGATCATTTCCGATGCCGTAGTACTTAGGATTATCGACCTCGATCGTAAGATTACCGTCACCTATAAGATGAAGGCTCGCATTCTTATGCACGCGGATGCCGGCACCCCTGAAAACATTATTTCCTATAAGATTGATCGTAACATTGGAACCTTCCGAGATATCGATGCAGGGACGGTTCTTGATATTAGACAGATATACGTTATTGAGCGTAATTTCACCCGTATAGCCCGAGAGCACCCTAAGATTGATGTCGGTCTTAAGATTAGGCGCACCGGAGATAGCGACATCCCTGTATACGGAATCTTCCTTACCTACAACGATATCAGAACAGCCGTACTTAACAAGAAGTGCGAGCGATACTCTGTTGCTGTTTCCTGCAACATACACTTCCTTCTCGTCTCCGTCTTCTTTCTCACGTGAATATGTAGTGATCTCATCCAGGACCTTCTTGTCGAGCTTAGCCAAAGGCACGGCCTGCGGACGTCCCGTATAGTAACCCTGGATAAGGTCTACACCCATATGGATGACAGTGCGGAGCTCTTCCTTGGTCTCGATACCTTCCGCCAGGGACAAGATCCCGTTATCCTTACAGAAGTTTATGATCTCACTCACAAAATGCTGCTTCTGCGGCTTATTGTTGATGTCAGTCAAAAGCGTCCTGTCGATCTTGACGTAATTAGGAACATAACGGAGAAGATTATTGATATTCGAATAACCTGCTCCATAATCATCGATCGCGATCCCCATTCCGAGATCGTTAAAGAACTTCTTGGTACGGTCGAGATCTTCATCACGAAGTTCAGCCTCTTCCGTAAGCTCTACGACTATCTCATTACTGATATCACGGACAAGTTCTTCGATCGACTTCTGCGTATCAGGCTCTACCCTGACACCGGGAATACTGTTGATGAATATCTTCTTGCCGTGGAAAAACGAGGCGTCGTTCCTGACCTTGCCGAGAATATTGAGGAATGTAAGTTTCTCGATATCCTGAAGGCGGCCGAGAACACTCGAGTACTTGACCATATCAAGAGGATTGATACGTTCTTCAGTAGCCGAACGCATAAGTGCCTCATACGAATAGATCTCACCGTCAGATGCACGGACAATAGGCTGATATACATATGTAAGGAGATTATCGTTGAGGATCCTCTCCGTGATATCACAGTCATGCTGCTCCGCTCTTGAGAGAGCATCATAACCGTTTGTCGATGTTGTATATTTATTTGTATGGAACTGCTCGAGTTTTTTCTTGTAGGCTTCAAGTTCCAGTGTGCGCCTTAAAACTTCCAGTTTCTCGGCTATCGACTCGATCCATATACGGTAATCTTCGGTATAACTCTGAGGCAAGTCACCATAACTTAATGCTGCGTATCCGAAGCACTCGCTCTCACAAAATACAGGAGTAACGATATAACTTGAAGGCTTATCATCGATAAAAAGATCCGGCAGGAGTTCTGCAGTATCGAATATGACGTCCAGACCGAATCTGTTGTCGCTTCTGTTACTGAGATAATCTACCGCGAGGCACATATGCTTCGGATAACCTTCATTTGCCAGATGGTGGATCGCTGTCTCATCCGCCATATCGAGCCATATGTCAGCCAGACACAGAGCAAATCGTTTAACGTCTTTTATCTGATATGCATAAGAATAGAGCGTACCGAAGAAACCTTCCATATCCGACTGCGCCATGAGATTTCTTGACATCATGGAGTTGATGTCACTTATATATTCCGCCATTCTTACGGTCTCCCAGGAAGTACGCTTGGGCAGATATTCTTCAAGATCCGCCTTACCGCATCCGCACGTCTCGCCTTCCATCAAACGAGGCTTGCTGTCAAATTCCCCCGGTTCTTCACCGTTGAGCTTACTGTAGATATATCCGGCCGCATATTCACCGATCTCACTGTACGGGAGTCGTGACGAAGTAACGCAAAGAGGACTCAACCTTCCTTCTTCAAGTGAGTCAAAACCTGCAACTGCAATATGTTCAGGCACTTTGATCCCTATATTGGAAAGTTCGCTGCATACACCTATTGCCATCTCGTCATTGGCACAGACAATAGCTTCGGGAAGCCCGTCAGGGCTGTCAGCCCAGAACCTTATCGCTGATGAACCGCTGTTATACCAGTAGTCACCATGGAATATCCTGTCCTCATCTACTTGGATCCCGTGTTTCCTTAACGTATCTTGATATGCCCTAAGTCTGGTAACAGAGTGGTGATGACGTTTCTTACCCGAGATATAACCGATGTCATGCTTATTATGAACGGTGATCATGTGTTCCACGATCTCACACATACCGGCATAGTCATCCTGATATACGCTCGCAAAATAATCGCTCTCACGGTCTATGACCAATACGGGACCT
>CADCPU010000207.1 GCA_902803365.1 Oscillospiraceae bacterium | reverse complement strand
CTGACCGTCAGCAGAGATCGCGAGTTCCATCTCCTCGAATTCCGAAGTGAATTCGTATAAGCCGTCGGAAGACGGTGTGAAGAGATATTCGGTGTTCACATAGCGACCTTTGTTTTCGCCCTCGGAGAGAGGTATTGTGTCAGGTACGAATTCCGCTGTGATCGTGACATCGCAGTCAGGCATTATGAAATAGTATTTGCCGCTGCTTTCCTTAAGAGAGAGCTCTTCATTATCTGCCGTGACGACCTTGTATGCGGATACTTTATAATCCGACATCTTTTGCAGATCGATATATACTCTCTGACCGGCACTTGCCTTACGTGTTAACTGGTCGATATTATTCCTTGGGTAGATAACTCCGAACTGAGCTCTGGTAGTAATATTATGCTGCGTGATCTCGCTGATCGTCAGATAGAAGCGGAACGAGGAAGATCCGTTTGGAAGAGCGGTGAAACAGTAGGTCTCACCCGCCTTAAGGTCTGCCTTGAACGTTGTTGTCTCAAGATCCACGGTCTTTTGAACATTCTTGCCGTCTGAGGAAATAACCTTTGCATTGCCCGATACCAGCGCACTGTTTTCGGATGCCTTGAAAACGTACGTTCCGTCACGATCGACCTTGAACGTATAGCTCGATGTGGACTTGATATAGTTTGTCTTACTGATATCAAGAGACGTCGATACACTGTTCTCGATATAAGTGACCTTCTGCTCGCCGCGTACGGTATCGCCCAGATAAGCGACATAGCCCTTGCTGTCGATCGAAGGTCCGCCGAGACCCTTGAAGGTCAATGTGTGCTGTATTCCTTCGCTTGTCGTCTCGGTCGAGTCCGTGACGCTGAAATCCTTTCCTTCCTGAAGAAAGGTCTTACCATTTGCGGTAAGACGGTACTGGGGTTTCTCACCGCCTGCGTATTTTTCTCCGATGCCGTTGATCTCAACCGGGATATAGATCCTTTTTGCTGTTCGCTTGCCGTTTTCGAAAACGGGGTATTCAACATAAAGGCCGCTTGAAGGCTTCTTGTCAGCCCCGTCAGGGATCTTGTCGAACATCGCCGTCATGGTAACATCCTGTTCCGGCATCTTGATCCCGAGCGAATATATATCATCGTTGTACCATTTGGATACACCGCTGTTTCTTAAGGCTCTTAAGTAGTAGCCTTCGTCAGGGTAGACGTTGATATCTACGTAATTATTAGCCGTGCTGCTTGTTATCTCGCTGTCTGTCTGATACTTTACGGCCTTGATGGTTCCATGGCCGTCGCTTGAGAGATTGAGCTTGTACTGCTGGGCTGCTGTCGCATTTTGAAGCACATCTGCTCTAAGCAAGTTCTTGTTCGTGTCTTCCGTGAATTGGCTGCCTATACCCCCCGATACAAAAGCCAATGCGATGGAAGCACTAAGTACTTTCTTCCATACTTTCTTTTCCATTGTTTTTCCTCCATATATTAGCCGCACACCTGACAGTTACCGGTAGTAGTTGTGTGCCGGCTGAGCGAAGGTTACGCTGATCATTACAACGTACGACGTCGCCGTTACAATATCGCAATCCTCCATTTGCGAACTATTAACCAATCGTTCATATTTTGTTAACAAGTTCAGAATATAACACCTGGTGTTTGACATTGTCAATGTTTCGGAAAACTTCACTAATTTTTGCCTCAATTAGCATACTAGTGCGAAAACACTCAAAAAGACCGTGTTTCAGGCGCTCTCGTCCTTATTGCCGATCTGTGATAGAATAACAGGAGTAAATGAACGGAGATGTGTGTGTATGACAAAGAAATCCTTTGCGATATTTCTTGAAATTATTCCGATCGTGGCAGCTCTTATTGCCATTCCAAGTATCTTTATAAACAGCAAAGCAACCCTCATATCCGACATTGCATTCTGGTCTGTCATCGTAGCATTTTTCGGATTCGCATTCTTCATCGTCGCCATGTTCCTGGCCGGAAGAGAAAAGATCGTCAAGACGCTTGGCGCATTAGATATCATAGCCACTGTGGTCATAGGTATCATCTATATGCTCGCGATATTCAGCTTCGGTCTTTGATGCTTCATTAATGCCTCAATTTGCTTTTTTCGAACTGTGATATACTTACTTGTCACCAAAAGTGAGAGGAAGTATTTATTGTGAAGAAATTTTTCAAGTTCATTTTTGTATTGATAGTACTCGCTGTCATTTTCACTCTTTTATTCAACGTATTCGTATGGTACACGGTCAAGGATCGTGCGCGTACCTTGGATGAGAGCCTCAACGACAAGGGCTACGATTGCATCATCGTGCTCGGCTGCGGAGTCTGGGGCGATGAGCCCACGCCGCTCCTGTCAGACAGGATCGATGCAGCGATCGCACTCTACAAGGCAGGCGTCGCACCCAAGATATTGATGAGCGGAGACCACGGCAGGGACGGCTATGATGAAGTATCCGTCATGCGCAATTACGCGATCGAACGCGGCGTTCCATCAGAAGACATCTTTATGGACCACGCAGGCTTTTCGACCTACGAGACAATGTACCGCGCATCCGATATCTTCGGTATCAGCCATGCGGTCGTCGTAACTCAGAAGTACCATCTCTTCCGTTCGCTCTACGATGCGAGAGCCTTCGGTATCGATGCTGACGGTACGGAAGCAGTCGGTCACACATTCCCAAAGACCAACCTGCTGATGTGGGAAGGCCGTGAGGTCCTGGCGCGAGTCAAGGACGTCATCTGGTGCATCGTAAAGCCCGATCCGACGTTCAAGGGCGACAAGATCGACATCACCGGCAACGGTGAAGTAACGCTCGGGTGATCCCCGCGAAAGCCATTAAATTCAGGACTTGTAACAATGTTAAAGGGATGTCGCTTTGCTCAAGCGGCATCCCTTTACAGTTTGGGGTTGGTTAATATGAAGAGTTTAAGAGTTGGTTTCGTTTCTTTTCTTTAAGCATCCGCATACGTTTGTTGCAAGAAGCGTAGCGTTCAATGCTCCGAGGATGCATCCTCTCTGGAGGAGCTGTCCGTCTCCGTTCATCATGCCCTTGATCGCGAGCACGCTGCTGAGACCGACTCCGATCAAGAGTAAGACCTGAATTGTATTGATCCCTGTGTATTTCTTTTCGCCCTTATTCATTTTCTTTCCCTCTCAATCATTCGTGTTTTGTTTTATGGTTACATCATACAGACGGAGGTTTAAAACAACGCAAAAGCTTGTTTAAGAAATGATTGGATTTGTTTAAGAAGAGTTAAAGAGGAGAGGGGCTTGAATCTTGCAAGTGTATCGCTGTAGCGATATAATAGGATTAAGAGTATCGCTGTAGCGATATAGACAGGAGGCTATTATGATCGTTTATCATGGTTCAACTAAGATCATCAAAACACCTGTATATAACGGGAGTAAGAGAACTAACGACTACGGCTATGGATTCTATACGACCGAGAATCTGGAGTTAGCTAAGGAATGGGCTTGTTCTGATAACAAGAAAGGGTATGCCAATATCTATGAAACTGATCTTGCCGGGTTAAAGATACTTAATTTGAATGCCCCTGAATACAATATCCTGAATTGGTTGGCGATCTTGGTCAGATACAGGACATACTGGCAGAAGGGAAGTATAGCCGAAGAAGCAAAGAAGTACTTGAATGACAATTTCTTTATTGATCCTTCAGATTATGATGTGATCATAGGATATCGTGCGGATGATTCGTATTTCTCTTTTGCACAGGATTTTGTATCAGGAACGATATCGCTTGCCAAATTGTCTGAAGCAATGAGGCTTGGCAAATTAGGGGAACAGATCGTATTTAAGAGTCGCGAATCATATTCACACCTTCATTTTATTGGAACAGAAGAAGCAATACCTGAAGTGTATTTTGAAAAGAAAACCGAGCGTGACAGGGAAGCAAGACGCGCTTATCGTAGTACTAAAGGATCAGCAGATAGAATAAATGATCTATTTATACTCGACATTATGAGAGAGGGAATAAAAAATGGCGATCCGCGCTTATTATGAAGATTATGTAAGTGGTGCACAGAATATTCTTGGTCATGCTGTTGATTTTGCGGTAATGACATTGCATATCGATCCGGATGACTTTGGAGTTGCGTTTGTTGT
>CADCPU010000206.1 GCA_902803365.1 Oscillospiraceae bacterium | reverse complement strand
GTGAGCTCGATTTTGCAAATAAGATTTTGTTTCCGGATCTGTTTGTTCGTTCTCCCTCAGTAAAACTCATTTGATTACCTCTGTCATACCCCTTTCACATAGTTATACATTTTTATGATACTCTCAAAGCAACACGCATTCAATCTTTTTTATTGAAATTGCAAGCATTTGAAGAACTCAAATCATCAAGCTGTTCCATGCATAAAAATGCACTTCCCAACTTTGGAATATAACCCTTCTGTAACCGTTTTTCAATAGCATATTTTATTTTTTGAGTCGCTTTGTTAAAATAAGAATTATGAAAAAAACAACTGCATTTATTATATGTATAACGATCATCTCAACGATACTTGCGGCATGCGGAAGCAGGGATAAGGGGTCCATTCCCGACTCCCCTTTTGCCGGGCGGGACACTGTCGATCTGAGCGGCTATGAAAGCATGTCGGATCACGATGGTGAAAGCCGCTTTGCCGATACTACTGTAGCCGAGATCGATCAGCTGATGAGCGACGGCGAGTCTTTCATATTCTTTGCGAGCTATGAAGACTGTCCTTACTGTAATCTTATGATCCCTTATCTCAACGACGCCCTTGCCGAAGCCGGTACTTACGCCGGCTATCTTGATACGCGCAGAGATCCCGGCTGGATGAACAACGCAGACATAGATGATTACGATCTTTTCGTAAAGCGCTTCGGCAGATATCTTGAAAATGACAGCAGCGGGAACCCTCACCTTTACACACCCGATCTTTATGTCATAAAAGACGGCAAAGTAAAAGCGCACCACCAGGGTGTGCTTGAAAGTGCCGATGATCCCGATCAGCCTCTCTCCTCTTCTCAGGAAGAAGAGCTGCGGGAGCTTCTTGAAGAAATGATCGACGTACTGAAGTGATGAAATGATTGTGTTCACCCAAAATAAAACAGCAACAGAGTGGCGGCTGTCTGATAGACAGCTTCCACTCTGTTTCCTGTTTTTATCGGTCAGTTGCCGGCTGAGTGCCTATCTGCTTCTTTTTCTGCGTCTGTACACCGTTCCGAATCCGATCCCGGCTGCAGCCAGCAGGCCGATCCACAACGCGATGTTCGCACTGTCTCCGGTATTCGTGCCGCTGCCTCCGCCTTTTCTGCTTCCATTTTCAGGATTATCCGGGTCAGGATTATCCGGGTCAGGCAGTTTCTCATAGACAGGGGTAAACACTATGTCTCCTATCACCTTAATGGACTGCGGATCATCTGTAGTTCCGGTTTCTATGACGTTACCGTTCTTGTCAGTGATCACATATTTATATTTGCCCGTAAATCTATAGCCTTTGTCCGGCGTAACAGTATTGCTCTGCGGAGTCTCTCCGTATTTCTTATCCTGTTTTCCGCCGTCGCTCTTGCCGTGATCACCATTTTCGTATGTCACAGTATATATGATCTCTTTATAATACGGTGTGAAGACTATATTTCCCGTGACAGTTATGGATACAGGATCGCGGGTAGTTCCTTTATCGATGACTTTTCCGCTCTTGTTTGTGATCACATATGAATATTCTCCGGTGAATTCCCAGCCCTTATCCGGTGTGACAGTGTTATTCTGAGGCTTTTCTCCGTATTTTTTCATTTCGGAGCCTCCGTTGCTCCTGCCGTGATCACCGTCAAGATATGTCACTTTATACATGTCCTCAGGAACATGCGTATTGGTGATAGTGAGCACTTTCACATTCTCATCTTTATCGAGCGTGAACGGCGAATCGAAATCATAACCCGGGGCGTAGCCTGTATTTTCGTCTCCGTTTATAACGCCTCCCATGTTTTCCTCAAGTTCATAACTGACCTTACTGATCTCTATATCATGTACATCCAGAACATCAGATCCGTCAGCTTTATGCCTTAAATCAAATTTGTATACAGGCATATCCTTGAAAGTCTTCTGCCACAGCAGACCTTTGATCTCGAATGTCTCATCTAAAGGTTCAAAAGCATCGCTTTTGATCGTTGCATTTACAGATGAAGGCCTTATGCCATCGCGATCATACTTGTCATCCCATTTTTTGATTATCTTCAGATCAGAATCGTATTGCTGGAACCTGAAGTTGACGAAGATCGGTGCGCCGGAAGGTCTTACATGATACATGTCAGGATGATAACCTTCGATATCTGTCACCGGCCTCTCTTTGCCGTCTTTATCGATATAGAAATCTGTTTTGTGATCGTCCAAAACGCTGTCGACATATAGTTCGTCTCTTTTCTTACCCGGGGCATCCGGATCATCGATGCTCCTTACCTTAACAATGATTTTCCGGGTGTGATGGATCCCGTCATATACTTTGTGGAGATTCGTGGACGTATCGATGACAGACCATGTACCGTTATTGTTATTGACCTTTATCTCGCCGGTTCCTGCTTCCGGTATGACTTCATATATCTCGTATTCGAATTCCACTCCATCAGATTGGAGCTGTTGCGGAGTGAAGCCTTTGTTGATGAGATCCCGATAATTGAATACGAGACCGTCACTGGCCAGTGTTCTGTCTGCAAATACTATGAGTCCTGCATTATCGTTGGATACCTTATATGTTCTTCCGGCACCGGAGCCCTGACTGTTTTCAGGCATAGGCGCAACTTCTGCATTATCACCGATAGGCCTGATAACGAAGTCATAATCTCCCTTCTGAACAGGTATCGAGTGATCTGTGTTGATATTATGCAGTACCTTGAAAGCCTCCATCTCGTATATGGTCTGATCTGCAGCATAAGTATTTGTGATGACATCATCACTTGCTGCAGTACCGTTTTTCTCGAATTCTACTGATTTGATATAAAGTTTCGGCTTATCCGGATCACTTTTATCGTCAAGATCGACCGTAACTTTCACCTGATAGTTCTCATCCGAATATGAGATGCCCGGTATAGCTTTGCCGTCTTCTACCTCAGCAGGTGTGAATTCCTGGATATCATAGTAGAAAGATTTTGGGAAATCTTCCGGCTCCGGATATTTTTTGTCACCTATTATGTCACTTAAGCTGTATCTGATCGTTCCGAATGTTTTCTCTCTTAGATAGCTATCCTCTGTTTCCCCTTCCGGGATACAATCACTTGTAACTTTGACAAGTGAATAACGCGCCTCGTCCTTCGTTATAAAGCCTTCAGGCAGAGGCGTCTCTTCAGCATCCTCTCCGGCAGCAATCAGTGCGATATAGAATTCATCCCCATCCTTCCAATGCCTGCCGTCCAGGAACTTTTTTGCCTTTAAGGTATCAAGCGTAGCAGGCGCTGGCTTTTCCGGAGGCTCCGTGTTCTTGAGAAGTATAGTGTCGCAGCTTATCCCGCTCGTCCATTGGTAAATCGCGCCTGTGGCGTTTGCCTGCACATAGAATTCCGACCATGAGGTGCTCGGGTCCGAGCCTGTCGCTACTATGTAATTCTGATCAAGGATCTGAAGCCCTGTGTGTTCTGCGAATGTCAGCGTTTTAAGATTGTTTCCGTCTAAGAGCCTCATGCCCTCGCTTCCCGATCCGTATGTGACACCGTACCATTCATCACCCTTTTCTTCGCTCCACGGCAGGTAATCGTAGCACATGTCTGATGGATGCTGATACCAGTCCTGAGCGTGCGGAACATCGAGGTCGTCTATATAGAACATGAGTGTCGAGCCCTGAGGCGCGTCAGGGATGCTTATATCAAAATCGATATAAGTCCCAGAGCCGTTGCTGAGTACTCTCTGGTGTCCTGCATCTTCTCCTGAGCCTGTTTTAGCATCAGAAGAATAAACATAGTTCTGGAACACCAGTCCTCCGTTTTTCTTTTCTGCCTTAAGGACTGTTCTGTAGTATGTATCGTCCGCATAATAATTGGAATTATGAGTACGGTCTTCAGGATGAGGTATTTTTCCAAGGTCTTTGAAAGTTATGGACTTTACATTGATAACGACGTCATGTCTTTTACCGTAAAACTCCTCAGCTGCTGTCTTATATGTAATTGTTACAACAGGATAGCCGCCTGCATTTTCGATGGTATAAACGCCCGTTCCCCAGACATCGCGTCCTCGTTCTATAGTCCGCACGGACTCTCCATCTGTCCAAAGAAGCGAACTGTTTACAGACACGTTTCTATCCACGTCTTCATTCATCCCTGTTATCCTGTAACGTGTAGGCGGGATATTCTCCGGCTTCGGGTCGTCCTGATCTTCGACACCTATTTCATATGTTCCAGGCGCAAGAAAGCCTGCCCCGTTGGCGTTGCGGCCAAACATCTTGTTCGTCACATTTTCTGTTTTACCTTTGTTGCCGCGATCTCCGGTCTCATGTCTGGCGGTGATGAGGTCGATATAGTCGCGCTTTGTCGTTATAGACTTTTTTACACCATCTGAAGCGACCCCGTCTGAAAACGTAAAATCCGCCTGCTTATGTGTGAAATAGAGGATATTTGAGTTATATGACGCATCGAAAGGCTGATTGTCCGGACTTCCGGTCACATTCGTGCACATATACACTTTTGATTTGCCAGCGATCAGCGTTTTCAGTTTCGGTGTGGATGTCGGATCTATGCCGAGATCATGGCCCCAGTCAAGACCTTTTGGGTCCCCTGACTGCGGGTGAAATCCTCTCTTCGGCTCGATGGCCGAATTGTCCATGTTGCTGATATTCAGCTCT
>CADCPU010000205.1 GCA_902803365.1 Oscillospiraceae bacterium | reverse complement strand
GACTTGAGCGGCATCCACTTTGCAGTAGATTACTTGAGAACAAACACGAAGGCTCTCTTTGCAGCAGATCACTTTGACAAGTCAGGTGCGGCACCTGATCTTAAGATCTCCGCAGAAGGCAAGAATGTCGTTATCATCGGCGGCGGTGATACGGGTACGGACTGTGTCGCAACAGCAGTACGCCAGGGCGCGCTCAGCGTAACACAGCTCGAGATCACGGGCCCTCTGCCTGAGACAAGAGGCGAGAACAACCCTTGGCCTGAGTATCCGTTCGTTAAGAAGAACGACTACGGTCAGGAGGAAGCAGAGGCTGTATTCGGTGCTGATCCGAGACAGTACTTCATGTCCACCGAGAAGTTCGTAGGTGACGATAAGGGCAGGGTAAAGGAACTCATCGTAACTCAGGTATCCTGGGAGAACGGTCGTCCTGTTCCGATCGAAGGAACGAGAAAGACCATCAAGGCAGATCTTGTTATCCTCGCTATGGGTTTCTTGGGTCCTGAAGACCTTATCCTCGACGAATTGAAAATCGAAAGAGACCAAAGATCAAATGTTAAGGCTGAATTCGGAAAGTTTACAACTAACAAAGAGAAGATCTTTACGGCCGGAGATATGCGAAGAGGTCAGTCATTAGTGGTCTGGGCGCTTGCTGAGGGACGTGGAGCTGCTGCAGCTTGTGACAGCTATTTAAGAAAAAATAACACGGTTCTTTGATATAATAAACAACCTTTTAATGACAATGCCGAATTAACAGAGTATAATTTGAGCATATAAAATTAGGAGTAGTTGTGTAATATGAAGAAAGCAATAAAGACCTTTTTCCAATGGCTGCTTGTTGTCGTGCTTGCAACCTTGATCATCACGACTTGCTGGCATCATTATATGTGCAGTCAAGAACTCGATAAATATCCCACTCCACCATACGGAGAGCGTATATTGGTAAATGGTTCATATATGGTCTATGATGTAAAGGGAGCAGATAACGATAAGACGATCGTTCTTCTTCCGGGACTTGGATCTACATCTCCTGTTCTTGAGTTCAAGGAATTGTCTTCGGCGCTTTCCGCCAGATATCGCGTTATCACGATCGAACCGTTCGGTTACGGTTTTTCCGATGATACTGTAGATGAAAGGACTGTGTCTCACATTGCTTCAGACATCAACTCGTTGCTCGAGCAGATCGGTGTGGATCAGTATTATCTGATGGGTCACTCCATCGCCGGTATCTATTCCGTATATCTTGCTAACCAGAAGCCTGATGCAGTTCTCGGATTTATCGGAATCGATCCTTCTGTCCCTCATCAGGATGAGTATGATCCTGTACCTGTTATCGGTTCTACGTTCCTTAATAAGGTAGCGATCGATCTTGAGATGGCAAAGAACTTCATCGGTATTAACAGACTTATCTATAAGCTGTCTCCTATGAAGGAACCGGGTCTTACTGATGAAGAGAATGAGATCATGACATATCTTACTCTCAACAGAGTTGGAAACAGCACATTGCAGGATGAGATGGATCGCATTGACAGTAACCTCAGTAAGGTCAAGAACCTGAAGTTCCCTGAGACTGTTCCGGTATTGAACTTCGTCGCATCTTCCAATACGGAACTGATGCCTGAGTGGGAACAGCTCCACAGAGATGTTATAACCGAGACTGAGAAGAGCAAGGTCGTTGTCCTCCAGGGTCAGCATTATCTCCATCAGGATAACCTCGAGAATATCGTTAACGGTGTTTTCGAATGGGTCGGATAAATTAACTTAACCAATAAAGATACAAAAGGTCCCCGAATTACATTTATGTAATCTAGGGGCCTTTTTTGTAATGGAAAACTATATTATCGCCGTTCTTTTGGTATTATCATATCTGTATCACGAAGGAGGACGGTCATGCCTTTTCTGGAAGTCAAGAACATAAGTAAGGTCTATTCGACAAAGTACGGTGGCAGTAAAGTAACTGCTCTTTCCAATGTAAGTTTCAGTATGGAAAAAGGCGAGTTCATCGCGATAATGGGAGAGTCGGGTTCAGGTAAGACGACGCTCCTTAACATAATTGCTGCTCTCGTTCCCGCTACTTCCGGAGAAGTCATCCTTGACGGACGCAAGATAAGTTCGATCAAGGAGAAAGAACGTGCAAGGTTCAGACGTACCGAGCTCGGCTTCGTGTTCCAGGAATATAATCTCCTTGATACGTTTACTGTCCGTGACAATATCCTTCTGCCACTTGTATTAAGCGGCATGAGTTATGCCAAGATGAACGATATCCTGCTTCCCATGGCCAATCTTATGGGTATCGGTGACATACTCGAGAAATATCCTTATGAGATCTCCGGCGGTCAAAAGCAGAAGACAGCGTGTTGCCGAGCGATCATAACTTCGCCCAAGCTCCTTTTGGCTGACGAGCCTACAGGTGCTCTCGATTCCAAATCCTCGGATGAGCTCCTGCAGATGTTCGTTGATCTTAACATCAAGGATTCCAGATCGATCTGTATGGTAACGCATTCAGTCAAGGCTGCGAGCTTTGCTTCGCGCGTTCTCTTTATCAAGGACGGTGAAGTCTATCACCAGATCTATAAGGGCAGTCAGACTAACCGCGAATTCTATAACAAGATAACCGATTCGCTTCAGATCATCATCGGAGGCGAGAAATGAGAAAGATCTATCTTCGGATGGCTCTGAACTCGATCAGCAAGAACAGGGTCATCTACATACCCTATATCCTCTCGAGCTCTCTGATGGGAATGATAATATACTTCGTCATGGCGTTGGCGAATGATCCCATAATAATCGACCTGAACGGCGGCGTGGACTTTGAGACGATCATCTCGTACGGTTCTATTGTTTTTACCGTTCTTGCGATCATCTTTGTTTTCTACTTAAGTTTCTTTATATCCAGGAACAAGAGGAAAGAATACGGTGTATTGAGCGTGCTCGGAATGGAGAAGAAGCATATTCTCTATATGATCTTTCTCGAAAACTCCATTCTTGCGATCGCTGACATTATCTGCAGTTGTATCGGAGGCGTTGTATTTTATAAGATGATCCAGCTCATTCTCATGAAATTTCTGAACGGACCGACCGACTACGGTCTTTTCGTGAGTATTGATGCCATGATCATCGTTGCGGCGGTATTTGCAGCTGTCAGTCTGATGGTCTTTATGGTACAGGCCTTCAGGGTTTGGAGGAGCGATGCATACTCTGATATGACTTCAACATATGACAGAGAAGGTATCAGAACGTCAGATATCGTTATCGCCATCATAGGGATCGTGTGTCTTGTTGTTTCATATGAGATCCTTTTGCAGATGCCTTATACTTTTCCCGGTTGGGACATCTTCAGCTATGTATCAAGATTTGCCATAGCATGTCTCCTTCTTATGGCAGCTACTTTCTTGCTCTTTTCTTCAGGAAGCGTCATATTCCTTACTCTTCTTAAGCGGAAAAAGAAATTCTACTATAACAAGCTCAATTTCATAAACATATCATCTCTGATCCATCGTATGAGGCGTAACGGCGTAGGCCTTGCCTTTGTTTCCATATTGTCGACTCTTGTCATCGTTACGATGACAGGTATCTTTGTTTTTGCAGGATATTTGGGAGAATACCTTGAAGAGCTTTCACCGGTGAGCTTTGTCGTAACTGACGACAGTGCGGGCTTCGAGCAGGAAATGGCCTCTTATGGCGTTGAAGATTTTGTTGCGTACCCGGTCAATCTGTCCATATCGTATCCGTGCAGCGTTTACGGAAAAACTCTCAAGCAGAAGACGATCGAACAGAGTCCTTATGTGATCGGAGATGATTTTTATAATATCTATGATATGACGATCCTTATGGATGTGGGCTCTGCCGAGAACCTCCTTGGAAAAGAGATAACACTTGCAGATCATCAGTTTGGACTTGTGGCAGTTGACAGTGACGGACTGAATTTTAAGCCTGCATTTGATTCGATCATGGATCTCAATGGAGAGATATATGATTATGTTCTGATAGAGGATGAAGCGATGTTCTCCAACTATATCGGAGCAGGTATCATCCTGATCTATCCCGGTACTGCGGAAGAAACAGTTGATTATTATATTGATACTGTCTCAAGCCCGGATGTTGATTATGTTTATGATTACGTTAGCGGATTATATCCGGGCGAGAAGATCTCCAAAGAGGAATACAGGGACAGGCTCCTGCATTCCGGATTGACCATGTATGCCCTCGATGTACCTATCACCATCCAGCAGGAGATATACACAACTTACGTAGAGGAAAATGAGACTCCCGAAGCTGTTATAGAGGTATATAGCGAGGCCACAGACTTCCTTACGGCATTTAAGGCGCTTCTTGTTCTGTGCGTTATGTTCCTTGCGGTCTTCATTATCATGACGGTCATGCTCCTTTATTACAGAAACCTCTTTGACGGTTATGAAGACGTTAAGAATTACGGGATAATGAGAAATATCGGTCTTGATGACGAGATCATAAACAGGGTCGTATTCATACAGGTATTGATAACATTGGTGCTTCCGATACTTGTTGCGACGGTCAATACCATCGTCGGTGAGAGATGTATCCTGAGCGTAATAAGGATGTACGAGTCGTCCGCAGCAGGTGACAAATATATCATGACAGTTCTTGCATCGTCGTTTTTTGCGATCATTGTCTATCTTTTCGCCGGCTTGATCGCGAGCCGTACCTATGCAAAGATCGTCAAAGGAGATAAAAACACTTTCAATTTGAACTGAACCCATTATAATATAGTGGTTCAAACTGCTATATCAGCGAAGGTGTTGTTATGTCGTTCAAGAAGAAAGTTAAGGCAGAGAGCAAAGGCTTGTACGAGAGCTTCTATGCCCTTTGCAAATGGATAATATTCGCATGCATCATAGGCGTTGCGGTAGGTCTTGTGGGTGTACTTATGGTAAAGGGCATCAATAAGGCTACGGAGCTTCGTCAGGCTTATCCGTGGCTCATCTATCTGATGCCTGTTGCAGGTGTCCTCTCAGTCTTCCTCTATAAGGTTACCAAAAGGGAACAGGACAGCGGTACGAATGCCGTCCTCGGAGCCATCCGTAACCAGAATCAGATCCACCTTCGAACAACACCTCTTATCATCATATCGACTATCTTAACGCACCTTGTCGGCGGTTCGTCCGGTCGTGAGGGTGCTGCGTTGCAGTTCGGCGGCTCCATGGGTGAAGCCATGAGCAAGCTCTTTAAGCTTAACGATAAGGACAAGACGATATTCATCATGTGCGGTATGTCCGCTGCATTCTCGTCCGTATTCGGCGTTCCGCTCTCTGCTGTTATCTTTCCGATGGAAGT
>CADCPU010000204.1 GCA_902803365.1 Oscillospiraceae bacterium | reverse complement strand
GAGAACAAGACACTCGCTACTATCACTTTCCAGAACTTCTTCCGTATGTACTCCAAGATCGCAGGTATGACAGGTACGGCTTTCACAGAGGAAGCTGAGTTCAGATCCATCTACGGTCTTGATGTTATCCAGATCCCTACAAATAAGCCTATCGCACGTATCGATGAGCACGATGCCGTATTTAAGACTGTAAACGGTAAGTATAAGGCTGTTTTGGAAGCTGTTATCGAGGCTCACGAAAAAGGTCAGCCTGTACTCGTTGGTACTGTTAACGTTGATAAGTCAGAGATCTTGAGCAAGATGTTCACAAGAGCAGGTATCAAGCACAATGTCTTGAACGCTAAGAACCATATGCGAGAGGCTGAGATCGTTGCACAGGCAGGACGTAAGGGTGCAGTTACGATCGCTACTAACATGGCTGGTCGTGGTACCGATATCCTCCTCGGCGGTAATGCCGAGTTCATGGCTAAGCAGGAAATGAGAAAGCTCGGCTATGCTGACGATCTCGTAGAAGCAGCTAATGCTCATAACGAGACTGATGATGAAGTTATCCTCGAGGCACGTCAGAGATTTACTGCTCTCAAGAGCAAGTTCGCCGAGCAGATCGCTCCTGAGGCTGAAGAAGTTAGAAAGGCCGGCGGTCTTTTCATCGTTGGTACAGAGCGTCACGAGTCAAGACGTATCGATAACCAGCTCAGAGGTCGTGCAGGACGTCAGGGTGACCCTGGTAGGACGAAGTTCTATCTCGCTCTTGAAGACGATCTCTTCCGTATCTTCGGTGGTGACAGAGTACAGAAGACATTCAATAACCTCGGTGTCGATGAGACAATGGAGATCCAGACAGGTATGATCTCAAGACTTATCGAGTCTTCCCAGAAGAAGCTCGAGGCTATCCACTTCGGTGCACGTAAGAATACACTCGAGTACGACGATGTCATGAACATCCAGCGTACCATTACATACGAGCAGAGACGTAAGGTTATCGACGGTGCAGACATGCACGAGACATTCCTTAAGATGGTCAAGAAGGTAGCTGAGCGTACGGTATCTTCTTTCTCCACAGACGGAATGATGACTGTAAACGATCAGTATGCTCTCGGTATGAAGATCGAAGATATCTATGGCGAACTTCCTATCATTTCTGAACTCAAGTCCAAGGAAGAGACTGCACTCGGTGCAAACGAGATCATCGATCGTATCAACGACGAGGCTGTTAAGGTCCTCGAAGAGAAGGAAAAGACTGTTACACCTGAGATCTTCAGAGAAGCAGAGCGTGTTATCCTCCTTACAACTGTTGATGCTAAGTGGATGGATCACATTGATGCAATGGATCAGCTCCGTTTGGGCGTTGGTATGCGTGGCGTAGGTCAGCACGATCCTGTTGTTGAGTACAAGATGGAAGGTTCCCAGATGTTCGACGAGATGAACGACTCTATCCAGGTAGATGCAGTTCGCGTTCTCATGAAGGGTCAGTTCTCCGCAGAGAACAGAGTAACTTCCAAGTCTGCAGTAAGAAATATGTCTGAGGGCTTTGCAAAGTCTGCTCCTTCAGCTATCCCTACGGAAGCTAAGCAGGTTCCGGGCGCAGCTAACGACAGCGCACCTCTCCAGCCTGTAAAGCGTGATTCCAAGAAGGTCGGCAGAAACGATCCGTGCCCTTGCGGTTCCGGTAAGAAGTACAAGAACTGCTGCGGTAAGGACGAAGTCTGATCCCGTATCTGATCTGAAATGAACTAAGAACGGCTATTGCTCATCAGGGCAGTAGCCGTTTTCGCGCGCTCGAAAATACTCGATTTGTATAATTGGATATTTATGTTTAAAATATTAGGGTTCGGACAAGGAGGTATACCTATGTTTAACAAAGACGAATACTTAAGATCCGTAAATGATGCTTGTGCATATATCAAAGATCAGATTGAAGGCACTATGCCTGAGATCTGTGTCGTATTGGGTTCCGGTCTCGGACCTTTTGCCGATATGGCGACATGCATCAAGAAGATCAAATACAGTGATATCCCGGGCTTTCCGGTAACTACGGTTATCGGTCACAGCGGTGAACTTATATTATCCGAGATCGAGGGCAAGAGACTTTTCCTCATGTCAGGCAGATTTCACTACTATGAAGGCAATGATATGTCAGTCTGCACGTTCTATGTTCGTGTAATGGCTAAGCTCGGCATTAAGAATCTTATCCTTACTAATGCTGCCGGCGGTATGCTCGATGGTATGAAACCTGCAGATCTCATGATCGTTACCGATCATATCTCGCTTTTCTGCGAATCACCATTGCGCGGACCTAACTTGGACGAGTTCGGCGACCGCTTTATCGATCAGTCCTTCGTTTATGACAAGGCAAATATCGAGCTTTTGAAGGCTACTGCAGATAAGCTCGGAATCAGCGTTCACGAAGGTGTTTACTGCTACACCAAGGGCCCTCAGTACGAGACTCCTGCTGAGATCCGTCTCATCAAGCAGCTTGGCGGCGGTGCTGTCGGAATGTCCACCGTTCCTGAGGCGATCGTTGCTTCACACTGCGGCATCAAGGTAACGGCGATCTCATGCATCACAAACCTTGCAGCAGGTATCAACAAGACTGCACTTAATCATCTCGAGGTCCTCGAAAACGCCAAGAAGGCGTCAAAGAACAGCTGCGACCTCGTATACAATTTCATCACATCACTCTGACGGAGGTTAATATGGACGTACCATTTTATGACGTAAAAGACATTGCTCTTGCACCTGAGGGCAAAAAGAAGATCGAATGGGCTTATAAGAATATGCCTGTTCTTCGCGCTATCGAGAAGGAGCTCATCGATGAGCAGCCTTTTAAGGGGCTCAAGATCGCAGTTTCCGTTCACGTAGAGGCAAAGACAGCCTGCCTTGCAAGAGCACTCGCAAGAGGCGGCGCTGATGTAGCACTCACAGGCTGCAATCCTCTCTCTACGCAGGACGACGTAGCTGCAGCCCTCGCTGCTGACGGCATGCACGTTTACACGATCCACGGCGATAATGAAGAAGACTATATAAAGCACCTTACCATGGCTTTGTCCTTCGGACCTGACATCGTTATCGATGACGGCGGTGACTTTGCGATGCTCCTTCATTCCAAGCTCACAGATCTCGTTCCGAACATCATCGGCGGTTGCGAAGAGACAACTACAGGCGTTCACAGACTCGAGATCCTCGAGAAGGAGAACAAGCTCCTTTATCCTGTAGTCGCAGTTAATGATGCGCGCTGCAAGCATCTTTTCGATAACAGATTCGGAACAGGTCAATCCGTATGGACGGCAGTAATGGCTACGACAAATCTCGTAGTTGCAGGCAAGTACGTTGTAGTTGCAGGTTACGGAATGTGCGGCAGAGGCGTTGCTCTCAGAGCCAAGGGCCTCGG
>CADCPU010000203.1 GCA_902803365.1 Oscillospiraceae bacterium | reverse complement strand
CGAATCTGCGATCGTCTTGATCTCAGAGTTCAGTTTGTCGATCACGGCATGTGCCGTACTGGTATCCTTCTTTCCGAACGAAGAGCCGGATATATTGGTAAGACAGATACCGTATGCCTCAAGAGCATTCTTAGCTCTGACACCAGCATCAACCGTCATCTTTGGAAAGCTGCTCAATTCCGCTTCATCCAATCTCGTAAGATTACTCATATATCCTCCTTCAGCTGTCGATCTGATTTCTTATCGTCTGCAAAGCATTCCCGTAATCATCACTGTAAACGGGATCTGACAGTTTACTTGTGAAATGATTGATCGTCTCATACAAAACAGGTGATGAACTGTCTAATTGACGGATCGCTGAATCAAGAGCGCTGCGATCCGATTCATACGTATCCCTGCTGTTTTCAACTACCCATAATAGAGCCTTAAGCACTTTCTGATCGATTCGGTGCTCAGCTTCAAGTGCTTCCTTTTCCTCTTCGGAAATATCCTGTTCCATATTATGTATATATCCTCCATTTTTATGATGTCACTACAATAAAGAACATCATATATTTAACATCAGCACATAAGAACTAAAAACCTCATATACTGACAAATTAAGCAAGAGATAATGGAATACAAAACAAAATAGGCATAAAGGATGCCTAAAACATCTCATTTATACAATATCTCCCCTTATTCATCACACATTATGTCACTAGGATCGTCCTTTGTAAATCTGAAAATAGTCATATTCTCTGATAGTTAACATTACTTTCAAGATTTGTGACAAACTTCGAACTTGATGTGTTGACTTTGTAAATCCACGACACTATAATAGTCCACAAGTGGACTAACAAAGGGATATAAATATGCTTAAACATGGAATATTGGGATTATTGAACTATTCGGAAATGAACGGCTACGAGATACTCGAGACGTTCAAAGATTCTCTCGCGCACTTTTGGAATGTTCAGAAAAGCCAGATCTACAGAGAACTCACCTCTCTCGAGAACGAAGGCCTGATCACCGGGGAATGGGTCGAGCAAAGCGGCAAACCGGACAAAAAGGTCTTCTCGATCACGGACAAAGGCAGATGTGACCTTCTTGAATGGCTTGCTGAGGATATCAAGATCACAAACAGAGATCCTATCCTCATGAAGACCTTCTTCCTGGGCGAGAGAAACAT
Source organism: Oscillospiraceae bacterium (assembly GCA_902803365.1). The sequence goes on along the minus strand of CADCPU010000203.1, from coordinate 2,131 downwards.
CGAAGAGAACATTGCCTTTTTCGAGAAGCTTAAGCACTCTTACTCCCTTAAGTACGAAGCATTTACCGTAGCCGACAGTTCAAACGATCAATACAGCGAAGAACTGTCAGATTCATACAGATCTATGTTTTGGGGGTTCACAATATCATACGGAAGAAGAAGAGCGCGTATGATCATTGACTGGTGCGACGAATGCATCGAGAGTATAAAAGGAGTTAAGCATGAGTAAGAAAAAGAAGATCATAATCATAGTATTGGCATCGATCGTACTGCTGTTCGCATTGGCTTTCATCGGCGGTTCATATTATATCGGAACCCAGGTATTCGAAAACAGTTCCCAGCTTGTTACATGTGAAGACACGAGCACGATCAAGGACAGTTTCTGGGAGAAGATGAACATGGATCCCGATAAGTTCCGGAGCGAATATGAATTCGAGGATATCAAGATCGACTCTTCGTTTGACGGACACATCATACCCGGAGATTACATTTCCGCAGGTGACGCACATGACAAGGTCGTTATCATGATCCACGGTCTCGGGGGAAACCGCTACACCAATTATCCCGTTGCGGCCTTCTTTCTCGAAAACGGCTATGACGTTATAACCTATGATCAGAGAAGCTCCAACGAGAACACCGCGCAGTATACTACTTTCGGTTACTGGGAAAAATATGATGTCGCGGATCTCATGGACTACGTCACGGGCAGATACCCTGATATCTCCATCGGATTATGGGGAACGTCATTCGGCGGAACGACTGCAGTTCAAGCTGCCGCAAATGCAAAGGATCAGTCTGCGATCAAGTTCATGATACTCGACTGTCCTCTCGGAGATGTCGAATACATGATCTCAGCAGAGCTTAATAAGATGGATCTGGGTATCCCGACAGAATATATGATATGGTGCAGCGATATCATCAACAAGAATGAACTCGGATTCTCATATGAAGATGCCAATTCGATAAAGATCGCCAGGAATGTCACCGTCCCTACTCTCGTCATAAACAGTAAAGTTGATGAGACGACACCTTACTATATGGGCAAGTTCATCTATGACAACATCAACACTTCAGACAAGAAGATCTGGACTGTGAGCGACAGCAAACATGCGAGCATTTGGGAAGATCATAACGAACAGTACAGAAAAGAGATGAGCGACTTTATCGCGGAAAGATAAAGCACTCAAAAATCAGTATGCTTAAAATCCTCAGGCAGAGATGCATATGTATCATCGATAAACTTCTTGTACTCATCACAGGAATTACCGAAGATCGCTCCTGCTTCGTCAAGATCAGATCCGAAGACCGATAATTCAAAGCATTCGGCAATAAATTCGGCACCAAGCTTATTCGTCGGTATACCTAGAGCATACCAATAACGGTAATTTTCGAGCTTAGTCTTGATATCCTTCGCATTATTTATCATTAAAGAATAACGATTGATTTCAGGATAGTGGCTTTCCCCATGTCCGCCTATCTGATTATTCGTGGCCCCTCCGATAATATCGCTGATAATGGCATGATCCTGCTTCGTGATCACATCCTCGCCACTTCCGTTAACAGACTCATCATTATATTTGTATCCGTCAGACTCACCTTCAAGAAAAGTATATTCCGTATATCCGTAATATTCCTTATAGGAATCAAAGAGTTTTTTCTGATCGTTATTCCAGTTTTTGGGAGTATAATCTCCGGGCTTAACGTTTGTGTTTTTGGAGCTGATGATAAAGTCTATAACTTCATTTCGATCCTTGTCACTGATAGAGTCAGGTCCCTCAGTCTGTGCAACATTGATCATATGGTCACGAAGATCAGATCGAAGTGCAGTACCGAGAGTATTCGAATAGCCACCGAATGAGTTCGAGAAATCATCCACCTGATGACCCAGTTCATGGAAAAAACTGCAATAGCGGTATTCGTTTTTCGAATCAGGGCCATTTTGAGCTATTGAATCTTTTTCCATATTCAAGCGCATAGTATTAGATACAGGCTTGTAGTCGTTTTTATCACCATTATGATATCTTACCTTGGCCGTGTCCGAATAACAGATTATGATATCCCTGTACTTAGGATCTGCCGTATATGTCGCGTATTTAATTCTCTGAATATTGTTATGCTTAGCTTCACTTAT
>CADCPU010000202.1 GCA_902803365.1 Oscillospiraceae bacterium | reverse complement strand
CTCTCGTATATGTACAGAAATGTCTGGGTCAAAAGACTGCCCTTTAGTGATATCATTACTCTCAAGGAAAAGAAAAACTATCTGCAGACCGCGTCGGTCCTTACGGCCAACAGGCCGATGAGAACGAAGATCGAGAACAAGCTCGCGGCCGTGGGAGTAACGAGACTTACGACGGCGGGGCATATGTCGAGGACAGTTAGCGGAGAGGCGCACGACGGAACGTATGCGCTGCGCGAGTATTCGAGGATAGTGGAGACCGAGGTTTTTTAATATATGGGTTTAATGGATGTTCTTATGTCGTTGCCTACAAACACATACGGCTACAAGACTTTCAGGAATGATTACGGATGGGATAACGAGAAGATGCTCGAGATGCTGAGCAAGAACAACCTTGTGTACGGTGTTCCGAAGATGGGTTGGATCAGGGCGTTCGGCAAGGAGCGTCAGGTCGTTGTGTACAATCATGCCCATGAGACCAATTACGTATATGTTGATGCGCAGAAGAGGAAGATCATTGTTAGCATGGCGCCGAAGCCGGGTCAGATCGGCGGTGCGATCGATCATGTTGATCCCGAAGATGTTCATAAGGTAAATAACAATACTGTCTCTGCGACGCTCGGAACGATGGAGATGGTCGACAGGGTCTCCGAGATAGTCGAGTCGTTGATCAAACTTCGCCGAGATAATGTAATACGTTAAAAGCCTGCCGCAACGTGTAAAAATAATTTGTTCGACAATTGTAAAAAATCCTCTTGTAATAGCAATTTTCGTATGATAGTATACTGACTATTATTCCGGAAGAATTCAAGAGAACAATTTAAGAAACGCGTTAGCAGGGATTACTATACCCAAAGGAAATCAAGGAAATATGGCAGAAACAAAACTCACTACAAAAGTCCTTAACGGACTCATTAAGCATAATATCAATGAGAATGATATTATCTTGACTTCACCTGTGGATCTGTCATTTGACGGATACTACATTAAGGGATATCTCACAGTAACAGAGAAGAAGCTTGCGGTATGTACGATGACATTACCGACAGCGCATATCCATTACTTTCGAGGTGCGGACAGAGGCGACGACCTGATCGATGAAGAACCCGGCGAATACGAATTCGCTGTATATGAACTCGATAAGCTTGCTCACATCCGACTCGATAGTTATATCGGGTCGAATGTTTTTTGCGGGGAATATGACGGCGAGTTCATCAACATCGCGGCATTCACCAACAGGTACCAGCAGGAGATGAACGTCCTCTTCAGAAAGCTCAAGACATTCCTCCACGGCGGCGAGCTCGTCGCAGAGGAAGAGGCTGAATCGGATGAAGATGAAGAGATCGAAGTCCAAAAGAAGAGCAAGCGCTCGATCTTCAGACGTACGCTCAAATACTTCCTCCGATACAGGCTCGAAGTCGCAGTCTTGATGCTCACTTATCTCGTCTCGGGCTGCATCAACATCGCGTGGCCGTATCTGACAGGTACGGTGCTTTTCGATCACGTGCTCGAAAAGGATGATCAGTTCCTAAGCCGCTTCAACCTCGGAGGCAAGTTCTTGCTCGCCCTCTTGATCGTTGCGGTCCTGATGATCGCGGCGCGCGTGATCCAGAGCGTGTCAAACTACTTCCAGATCTTCGTCATGGCAAAGGTCGCAAGCCGCATGAGCCATGACATCAGGACGGACGTATTTGACGCGATGAGCAGGCTGTCGCTGAACTTCTTTGTCAACAAGCAGACGGGCGGACTCATGACCCGAGTCTTGAGCGATTCGGACCGCGTCCGTGAGTTCTTCATTGACGGACTTCCGATGATCTTCGTTCACGGCATCACGATAATCGTGACCTTCACGGTCATGTACCGCCTCAACTGGAAGATGGCGCTCATCGCATGCATCCTCCTGCCGCTGCTCGTCGTCATGACGGTCAAGCTCCGTCCGGGTCTTTGGACCTTGGCAGGTAAAAGGCACCGTGCCGAAAAAGCGGTAACAGGAAGAGCAAACGACAACCTGACCGGTGCGCGTGTCGTCAAGGCATTCGGTCAGCAGGACAAGGAGCTCGAGAGATTTAAGCATCCGAGCGATAACCTGCGCGAAGCAGAGATCAATATCGTAAGGCTCCGTAACAGATTCGAGATCCTCTATAACATGGTCATGGAAGTCTCGAGCATCTGGATCTGGCTCGTCGGCGTATT
>CADCPU010000201.1 GCA_902803365.1 Oscillospiraceae bacterium | reverse complement strand
TGCCTTAACGACAGCCTCAGGGAAATCGCTCAGGCTTCTTACGAGCTGATATTCCTCATCGGATGTGAGAAGCTTTAAGGACTCGTCAGATGCTGCAGCAGGTGTGATACCCTGCTCCTGAGCCTTTCTCAGGATGGAACGTGTACGTGCATATGTATAGATAAGATAAGGAGCCGTATCGCCCTCAAAATCGAGCATCTCTTCCCATGAGAATACGATATCGCGCTCACGGCCGGATTTGACGTATGTATAGATGACAGCTCCAAGACCTACCTTCTCTGCGATCGTATCGATCTCTTCTTCACTCATCTCCTGACCGCGTGTCTTTGCATTCTCAACGATAACCTCACGTGTCTTTGCAACTGCCTCATCGAGGAGTTCTTCAAGAAGAACGATGTTACCGTCACGTGTGGAGAACTTCATATTCTTGAACTTAACAAGACCGAAGCCTACATGCTCGCAGTTATCAGCGAAGTCATAGCCTGCCTTCTTCAATACGGAGAATACCTGCTTAAAGTGCAGAGCCTGTGGGATACCTACAACGTAGATATTCTTGTCAAAGTTATATGTCTCATGTCTGTAAAGGATCGCAGCGAGGTCACGTGTTCCGTAGATCGTCGTTCCGTCACTCTTCAGGATGATGCAAGGCGGAACACCGTATTCCTCAAGGTCAACGACCTGTGCACCTTCGCTCTCTACCAGGAGATTCTTCTCCTTGAGCATATCAACGACCTTGTCAGCCATCTTTGCATAATAAGACTCGCCGTTATAGTTATCGAAAGTAACGCCCATTCTGTCATAGAGCTGGTTGAATACAACGAGGGACATATCGCGGAACTTCTGCCAGAGAGCAACCTCTTCAGGACAGCCGTCCTCGAGTTTCTTGAAGTTCTCTCTTGCACTGTCAGTAAGAGAAGGATCGTTCTTCTCCTCTTCGTGGAACTTAACGTAGATCCTAAGAAGTTCAGTGATGGCATCCTTGTTGAGAGCTTCCTCATCACCCCAGAGGCGATAAGCCGTGATGAGCTTACCGAACTGTGTGCCGTAGTCGCCGAGATGGTTCATCTTGACTACCTTATAGCCGAGCTTTGCATATATCTTGGAAAGAGAGTTTCCGAGGATAGTCGTAAATGCGTGACCTACATGGAAAGGCTTCGCGATATTAGGAGACGAGAACTCAACGATGACCGTCTTGCCGTTTCCGATATCCTGTGAACCGTAATCGTCCTTAGCAGTATTGATCTCACTGACCGTATCAGCCGCATAAACACCGCGATCGATGAAGAAGTTCAGATAAGGTCCGACATTCCTGACTTCCTTGAGGAAAGGAAGCTTCAATGCATCATTGCCTACGAGATCAGCTGCGATCATCGGAGGTGCCTTGCGGAGTGTTTTCGCGAGCGCGAAGCAAGGGAAAGCGTAATCTCCCATCTCTACCTGAGGCGGGATCTCGATAAGCTTTGTTACCTGCTCCAATTCAAGTCCGGTGATCGTCGATATGTTTTTTGCTATTTCAGATTTGTAGTCCATCGTTATAAAGAACCCTCTTTCATATGCTGTATTTTCATTCAATTATCTTATCAAATGTTTTAACTTTCGGGAAGATATAAGGTATAATATAACGGTTTTTGATTAATGAGGTATTTTATTATGTTTTGGAGAATTTTAACTTTAATGATCAGCATCCCGTTCGCTTTTGCGGGATCGTATCTGCTTTTGCATTACATGCCGTTCGCTAAGAAGCTCTTGGGTCATGACCGCGGCAGAAAATTCGTTGAAGGCAGCGAGGTCAACATCGGAAAGCCTACAGGCGTAGGTATCTACTTCATGTCGGTATTTTTCTTTGCCGCCATGTCATTCTGCACTTCCGGCTTCAGGCTCAGGACACTCCTGCTCCTTGCACTGGCATCTTGTATCTTCGGATTTCTTGACGACCGCTCCATCTCACCTTGGAAAGAGTTCGTCAAAGGTATGATCGACATCGGAATATCCGTTACCGCAGGCGTTTTCGCCGCATGGTACTTAAGCGCCGACATCGTTACGCCTATCAGCGCATGGATCCATATCCCGTTCGTGATCTACGCTCTGCTCGCGGCGATCCTCTTCATCGTATCGATCAATGCAACTAATGCTACAGACGGCGTAGACGGACTTTCAGGCTCACTTACGGTCATCACGATCATCACACTTATGATCGCAGCAGCCCTTCGCGAGTCGATCACATTCTCGTCTTTCCTCATGGGACTTATCATGATACTGGTACTCCTCCCTTACCTCTGGTTCAACAAGCACCCGAGCAAGGTCCTCATGGGAGATGCAGGATCACGAGGAATCGGTTTTTTCATCGCTCTCTACTGCATGATATTAAGACTCCCTTTTGCTTACCTTATCGTAGGCCTTCCTTTCATGCTTGACGGCGGTATCAGCATCCTTAAGATCACCGTAGGCCGTATGACAAACAAGAAGGTCATCCTCTTTAAGAACATCCGCACACCTCTTCACGATCACTTGAAGAAGAATAAGGGCTTCTCGATCTGGAAGACATACTTCACGATCACAGGCTTTGCAGTCATCGTCGATTCGATCTATCTGTTCGTTCTCCTTCTCATAAGGATCTTCGGATAAGACAGGCGTA
>CADCPU010000200.1 GCA_902803365.1 Oscillospiraceae bacterium | reverse complement strand
GACTGAGTCACCTTTGACCTTGCTTCCTGCAGTTGCAGTAATGCCGTCGATCGTGACGCGTCCTTCTTCGACCAGGACGTCAGCCTGACGTCTGGAACAAAAGCCCGATGATGCTATGAACTTGTTAATGCGTACTTCTTCAGGATCGCTTAGAACCATGCGTTTTGTGCTCCTACTCTCTTAAGAGTAAAGGTAAATGTGGTTCCTTCTCCGTATACGGACTCAACAGTGATATCCTCGCCCATGTAGGTGAGGAGCTCTTTGGCGATGGCAAGGCCTAAGCCGGTGCCTTTCTTACCACGTGCTCTGTCTGCTTTGAAGAATCTGTCGAAGATATGGTTGATATCGTACTCGTGGATACCTTGTCCCGTATCGATAACTGATACGAATACTTTGTCGGAATCCTCGTGGTATTCTGCCGCGATAGTGATCGAACCGCCTTCAGGCGTGTATTTCTTAGCATTATCCATAAGGATAACGAGGATCTGCTCTACACGGTCAGGGTTACCCATAACAGTAGGGAGCTCACCTGTATTGAACGATACCTTAAAGTTAAGACCGGAATCCTTCATGACAGGCATAAACTTCGTCTCGACCTCCATAAGGAGCTTATTAAGATCGAATGGGAAGGTCTTGAATGCGAGTGTTCTTGACTGAAGCTTCGAAAGCTCCAACATGTCGTCGATGAGTCTTGAAAGTCGCATCGTCTCGTGAAGGATAATGCCGTAGTAACGCATACGGTCTTCTTCCTTCTTGACCATACCGTCAGACAGCGGCTCAACGAGACCTCTAAGTGTCTGAAGAGGTGTACGAAGCTCGTGAGAGATGTTTGCAACGTAATCCTTACGCGTTCTCTCGAGCTTGAGTTCCTCAGATATATCACGGAAGAATGCCGTAGCTCCGATACATGTGACATTGTCGATATCAAACTTAGGGAAAACCGCTACGTGATAGGCGTAATTAGGACCTTCAACAGTGCTGTCGCTGGGTTCTGCAGTTTCAATAACGTTCGCGATAGTATCCCAGACCTCATCGAACGGGATGAGCTGGAGACGCTCCGTGAACATATTCTTTTTCTGTACTTTATCGAAAATGGTATCGATCGTCTTATTTGTGAAGATAGGCTTGCACTGCGCATCGGTAACGACGATACCTTCAGTGATTACATCAAATACGTCCTTGAGTCTGTTCCTCTCGATCGTAAGATCGGAGATAGACTTCGAAAGCCTGTCTGCAAGGATATTGAATGACTTGGCGATCTCACCGACTTCACCTTTGTAGTTCTCGTTTGCACGGACTGTATAGTCACCGGAAGCATATTCTCTTGTAACTTCGCTGATCGTATTGATAGGCTGAACGATCTTACGTGTTACGAGATATACCGGAATGAGCATTGCAAAAGCAACAAAGATATTCGAGAGAAGAAGTACTCTTACGTACTGATTAACTGTATTGCTGTTCTCAGAAACGGATGAGATGGAGATAACATAATACTCGATCTCTCCGTCGATGACGATAGGTTCCTGGATGATAAGGATCTTATCGATAATGGAATCGCGTGTGCTCAGGACCTTGTAGTTATAACCGTTACTTACGACATCTTCCATATTACTGAGCATATTCTTTTGCGCATATTCTATAGCAGCATTGAAGAATGTCTCATCACTATGGTCAGGATTACTTGGTCTGTAGATAGGCGTGCCATCCTTAGTAAAAAGACAGATCCCGCGGCCTGTTACGGATGTGTCCGAAAAAAGGGCATCCGTGATCTTCTCGTTTTTCAGAAGTTCAGGAGACTCCGAGAAGAACTCTGCCAACGATCTGGTCTGAGAAGAAGCCTTATCGACTTGTGTGCTGTAAGTAGCAGAACGGCCTGCTACTACGAAAGCGAGTGTCGTAAAAGCAGCAGACGCGATCAAGGCAGCCAACAGAAGAATGATGGTCTTACGCAGCAATACACTTTTGAACATCTTCAGCTGACCTCAAACTTATATCCTACGCTGTATACTGT
>CADCPU010000199.1 GCA_902803365.1 Oscillospiraceae bacterium | reverse complement strand
TATCAGAAGTCTCGTGTTATATGAAGGACTGCAGTAATCGTTCTGCCAATACCTCGTTCCGCCCGCCTCGATAACGAAGCGCACATCATCATTAACGGAAGAGCCGAGCATCTCGTAGAGGTCATTTGTCGCCATGCCGCCCGCATAAGTATCTGATTCGAGATCCGTACCGCAAAGATAAACGAAGATAGTCCACTTATCGTCTTCACCCATGGATCTGATCTCATCTTTTACGGGACGCTCGATACTTAACGCACCCGTTGACCTATCGACATTGAGCTTAAGACCCGCAAGGTCTGTCATGCTGTCGGAAGCTTCTCTCGGCGGCATCGTCTGCTCAGTACCGAATATCTCCTCGAAGGTATCATCATCCATTACATAGGAACACCCGAAGCAGGATAATCCCATAACGATGCTCACTGTTCCCGCCAGGATCTTCTTGACGACATCTTTCTTCATAAACACGACTCTCCTTATGAAAAGCTCATTCTTCTTATTGATTATAATCCTTCTCTATCTTTATAATAGAAGTGCAGGTATATATTGCAAGATGCAAAAAGGATCTTTATGGACAAAGAACAACTTTATCAGGAAGCACTTGACCATTTTCCGGTCTGCTTTCACGTAATGGGAAACAAGAAAAATGTGGGAAGATTGATCCTTCTCCTGATGGTCTTGACCAATATGACTCTCATAGTCATATTCGCTGCTTCGAGGATGGCGGTCCTTCTCGGATTTCTGCTGTTCGGAGCTTTTATCTACTTTATCTACAAAGCACTGAAATGGGAACAATACGTACTTATCTATATCCTATTCGGAGTTGAATGCTTGATCATATTATTCATAAATGTTTTGTCGATAGTAAAGCTCCCGCTATTCGGCTGCGAGATATGGGGACTTGTCGATATCCTGATACACCGCAAGGCAGAAGACATCGCGTATGAGAGGCTTCAGAATCTGACACATGCAGAGGCAGATCACGATCTGAAAAACGCGATCGCCGAAACCTTCTTCAAGGATTCTCCGGTACTCAGCGAGGAGGAACTTGCAGCACTCGAAGAAAAGCAGGCAAACGATCCGAATGTCGATTATTCCGTCAAGGACAAGCCGGTATGGGATGCTGCAGTCAATGTTTTCGTGCCTGAGGAATTCTGTCCGAAGTGCGGTTTTGCCGTCGTTCCCGGTGAGAGCAAATGCTCGGTTTGCGGAACCGTTTTCGAAAACAAACAAGAAAATACAAATATCGACTGAAATTATCGTGATTTGTGATATTTCCAACATATAAGTTCCTGTGTTAAATTCTAAGAAAATAACAGTTTGGAGAACCATATATGAGTAGGGTTTATGTAGTAGGTCACAGAAATCCGGACACGGATGCCGTCGTATCCGCCATGGCATACGCAGCTCTCAGGAACGCCACGGGTGACAGAGATTACGTCGCAGGACGTCTCGACCACTTAAGCGACGAGACCAAGAGGATGCTCACAAAGTTCGGCTTTACTTCACCGATAAGGATCAAGGACGTAAGGACACAGGTAAACGATATCGATTTCGACAGGCCGCCTGTACTCGAGCCTTCCGCCACTTTGGACCGCGCATGGAAGACCATGAATGACGACGGTACGACATCGATCCCTGTAGTTAATTCCGACGGTACGCTCTTCGGAACATTGTCCGCAGGCGATATCGCATCATATACCCTTAACACGGTCAATAATCCGCGCGTATCCGAGCTTCCTTTGTTTAACCTTCTCGGAGTTATCGAAGGCCAGATCGCAAAGGACGGCAAGTGCGTCGATACGATATCGGGTGACATCGCGATCGCTCTTCCGACGAACGGAGATCTCCCGTCTTTCAGCGACAGCGACAAGATCGTTCTCTGCGGCAACCAGCCCGACATGATCAGGTACTCCCTCGAGAAGAACGTCAACGCGCTCATTCTCTGCGGATTCAACATCGATAAAGCTCTCATCGAAGAATATAAGGACAGCGAGACATGCGTCATCTACACTCCTTTCGACGCTCTGCGCACATCCAAGATGATCTGCCAGTCAATGCCGATCGAACGCGTCTGCGCACGTGAAGACATCGTCTGCTTCCATCTTACCGACTATATCGACGACGTTCGCGAGACGATCCTCAAGAGCCGTTACAGAAGTTATCCTGTACTCGACGAAGAAGATAAGGTAGTAGGAACTCTCTCCAGATTCCACCTCCTCCGTCCGAGAAGAAAGAACATCGTCTTGGTAGACCACAACGAATCAGCTCAGTCTGTTCCGGGTCTTGATCAGGCCAACCTGATCGAGATAATCGACCACCACAGACTTGCAGATATCCAGACATCACAGCCGATCAACGTCCGTAACGAGACAGTCGGCAGCACGACGACCATCATCGCCGAGATGTACCAGGAAAGCGGCGTTACGCCTACTCCTGCAATGGCAGGTCTCATGGTATCCGCCATCCTGTCCGATACGGTTATGTTCAAGTCACCTACATGTACTGAGCGCGACAAGGTACTCGCCAACCGCCTCGCGAGGATCGCAGGCATCTCGATCGAAGACATCGGAGCTGAGCTCTACGACTCTTCCAACGTCAATGATCAGAGCGCGGAGCACCTCATCAAGACAGACTTCAAGGAGTTCCATATCGCAGGTCAGATGCTCGGCGTAAGCCAGATCATCTG
>CADCPU010000198.1 GCA_902803365.1 Oscillospiraceae bacterium | reverse complement strand
TTGTTCGGCTGGTTATGTATATCGATCTTATTGACAGTCCTGTCATCCTCGTAATCTTCGAGTATGAGATCAACAAGATCATTTATCTCCGGATCAGAAACCTGACTCATGTCTTTTCCCCCTGATAAAACGTTTTTATATTAATATAACACCTTATCTCTGATCCTGTTAAGACATTCTTCGATAACCGCCCTCGGGGAAGCGACATTTATCCTCTGGAAACCCTCTCCTGCCTCGCCGAAGATCTTACCGCTGTCGAGCCAGAGCTTGGCTTCGTGTATGATCCTTCGATCAAGTTCCTTAAATTCGATACCGGTACCTCTGAAGTCGAGCCAGAGAAGGAAAGTTCCCTCACCGTCGATCAGCTTTACCCCCGGCAGGTTCTTATCAACATAATCACGTACAAAATCAATATTATCCTTAATATAAGCGAATACCTTCTCATACCACTCGTCACCCTTCTCATAAGCTGCCTGCGTTGCCGTAAGGCCCAATGCGGAAAGCTGGCTCATGCCCGAAGCTGCGACCTGTCGGCGGAATCTTCTCCTTATCTCCGGATTCGGGATAAAGATATTGGAAATAAGCATACTCGCGATATTAAATGTCTTGCTCGCTGCCGTGCATACGATGCAATTATCTTCGAATTCCTTCTTGATAGTCGCAAACACGGTATGCTTTCCTTCAAAGACAAAATCGTGATGGATCTCATCGCTTACGACGAGAACACCGTGCTTAAGGCAGATATCTCCGAGTCTGGTCAGTTCCTCAACGGTAAATACTCGTCTTGAAGGATTATGCGGATTACATAATAGGAAGAGCTTGATGTTGTTATCAACGATCTTCTTTTCGAAGTCCTCAAAATCGATATGATATCTGTTGTCATCTCCGAGAACCAGATCATTACTTACGATCCTTCGATCGTTATCCTCTATGACCTCGGAGAACGGATAGTAGACCGGCTGCTGGATCAGTACGGCATCGCCTTCCTTCGTGAAGGCCTTGACGGCTGTCGCGAGCGCGAAAACGACTCCCGGCGTCTTGATGAGCCAGTTGATCTTTACATCCCAGTCATGACGCTTTTTGAGCCATCCTGCCACTGCATTAAAATATACTTCGCCAACCTCGGTATAGCCGAAAATGCCGTGGCGGGTACGCTCGATAAGTGCGTCCTCGATATAGGAACTCGTCTTAAAATCCATATCGGCGACCCAGAGCGAGAGGACATCTGTCGGATATCCCCTTCTGGCTGCCATATCGATCCTTAAGCAGTCGGTTCCTCTTCTTTCGATTATCTCGTCAAAATTCAGATTGCGTTCAGGCATGTTATTCCTTCCTTAATCATCAATAGTATTAAATACGGTATCGAGTTCACCAATGATATCACTGATATCCTCGATGCCGACGGAGATCCTGAGAGTACAGGGTGTGATGCCGTTCTTGAGCCTGATCTCTTCAGGAACATCGGCATGCGTCTGTGTAGTCGGGTATGTGATGAGAGTCTCGGTGCCGCCCAAGCTCTCGGCATACTTGATCATCCTAACCTTCTCAAGGATCTTAAGCGCGTGCTCCGGTGTGTCGACGTTGATCGTTATCATTGAACCGTAGCCGCCGGCCTGCTCCTTGATGATATCGTGACCCGGATGCTCGGGAAGTCCCGGATAGAAGATCTTCTTTACGATACTCTTGCCCTTGAGCCAACACACGAGCTCGATCGCGTTCTTCTGTGCTCTTTCCATACGAAGGCCCAGTGTCTTGATCCCGCGGATCAGAAGCCAGCTGTCAAACGGAGACAGGCCTGCGCCCGTTGTCTTGATCAAGAATCTCAGGCGATCTGCGACTATCACATCCGAAGTGATGATAAATCCTGCGAGAGTGTCGTTATGGCCTCCCAGGAACTTCGTACCGCTGTGGACCACGATATCAGCGCCAAGATCCAGCGGATTCTGGAAATACGGTGACAGGAAAGTGTTGTCTACGATAAGTCTTATACCGTGCTTATGAGCTATACCTGCGATCTTTCTGATATCCGCTACGTTCATCATCGGATTAGTCGGTGTCTCGATAAAGATCGCTCTTGTATTAGGAAGGATCGCCGCTTCTATATCGTCACGGCTGCTGTTCAGGCTCGTAAACTCGAGGCCGTTCTTTTTCGATACATTATCGAAAAGTCTGATGCTTCCGCCGTAGAGATCCGATTCGACGATGATGTGGTCTCCCGGACTAAAGATCTCGAACAGGAGCGTTATCGCAGCCATACCGCTGCTTAGTGCAAAGCAGTCCGTTCCGTTCTCGAGTGTTGCAACGATCTTCTCCAGATGTTCACGGGTCGGATTTTGGAGCCTGCTGTAGTCATAGCCGGTACTCTGACCTACTCCAGGATGAGCATAAGTTGCCGTCTGATATATAGGAAAGCTCAAAGAGCCGTAATTATCTGTTTTGCCTTCAGTTTCTTCCAAGTGCAAACATCGGGTGTTTATTCCTCTGGTCATCAACAATTCCTGCCTTTTTCATGAATGATTACTTGGAATGTTAACACCACGGTTGCGTTTTGAATAATCGCTATTTCGTATTGCTACCAATAAACAAAATTTATAACCACTGACAAGAATGCCTTATTTCAGGACATTCTCCTTATACTTGGAGAGCTCTGCAATATACTTTTCGGCCATCTCACTTAAGACTGAAGACTTCCTCGAGATATAACCTATCGTCATCTTCTCATCAGTCTTGAGCTTGACCGCGCAATAATCCGTACCGTTCAGATCCTCACAGATGATACCGGAACAGAGTGTATATCCGTTGATACCAACCATGAGATTTAAGAGCGTCGCGCGGTCATTGGCGCGAACGATCTGCTTGTAGTTATATGTGCTCATGACCTCTTCAGCAAAGTAGAAAGAGTTCTGATCTCCCTGCGCGAAAACGAGGCACGGATAATCATCGAGGTCTTCGATCTTGATGGACTTTCTCTTTGCAAGAGGATTCGTCTTACTCATATATGCATAAATACTGCAATCAAAGAGCGGAGTGAATTCAAGACCTGATTCGGTCAGGATCTTACCCAGGACATCCCTGTTAAAATCGTTCATGTAGATAACGCCGATCTCGCTTTTCTGGTCGCGGACGTTTTCGATTACTTCGTGAGTCTTTGTCTCGTGGATCTCAAACTCGAACTCATCCATTCCGTATTCCTTGATGACCTCGACAAAGGCATTTACCGCAAACGTGTAATGCTGCATCGACACCTGAAATGTACGCTTGACGTTAGTACCGGATATATACTTGGCATCGAGTCTGTCATACTGCTCGATAACGGACTTGGCATAACCCAGGAACTCACTTCCCTTGACCGTCAGGGATATTCCCGTCTTGGTCCT
>CADCPU010000197.1 GCA_902803365.1 Oscillospiraceae bacterium | reverse complement strand
TAGTAGCCCTGGAAGAGCTTGCAGCCCATCTGCGAGAGGCCGTTGTACTGGACGAGTGTCTCGACGCCCTCAGTGAGGGATGTCATGCCGAGCTCGAGAGAGAGATTGATGACGTTCTTAACGATGGTATCGGCACGTGTGTCGTCTTCGGACTTGCCGAGGAACTTCATGTCGATCTTGAGGACATCGATAGGCATATCCTTGAGCATATTGAGTGATGAATAGCCGCTGCCGAAGTCGTCCATCTCCACGACGAAGCCGCCCTCGCGGAACTCTTTCATGATACGGATCATCTTGTCGGTGTCGTTCATCATAACGGTCTCAGTGATCTCAACGCGGAAGTTCTTCGGTTCGATATCGAACTCGGATACGAGATCCTTGATGTACTTAGGAACGTCCATGTAGTAGAAGTCCTTAGGAGAGATATTGACGGAAACGAAGAGATCCCAGCCCTTCTTCTTCCACTCTGCGAGGATCTCACAGGCGCAGCGCCACATGTACTTGTCGACTTCAGCGATCATACCGTTCTTCTCGAAGGCAGGGATAAACTTGAACGGCGAGAGGAATCCGTGCTCTTTGTGGATCCAGCGGACGAGCGCTTCAGCACCTACGATATTGCCTTCACTGTCTGCGATCGGCTGCAGGTACGGCCTGATGTCGCGGTTCTTGAGAGCATCTGCCAGCTGTGCGGTGATCTCCTGGTTCCAGAGGATATCCTTACGGATCTTGTCGTCATAGAATGCGATATGCTTGTTGTATTCGTCAGTGATCGTTTGGAGAGCCAGACGGGCACGTGCAAACATGAGCGGAACGTCACCGCCGTCACGCGTTACTTCATAAGCACCGACCTGGATCGTAACAGGATAATCTGCCTTGTCGTTCTTGATCGTGAAGTGAGCAAGCTTATCTTCAATTCTCTCGGAATCAAATTCTTCCTTTGGCATCAGGACACCGAAGTTGTCGCCTGCGAGCCTTCCGTATGCGCAGTTGGCTGAGAGCTGGCTCTTGATATACTGCGAGAGGTTCTTCAATGCATAATCGCCGAACTCGGTTCCGAAAATATCATTAACGATCTTGAAGTTCTTGATGTTGACGAACAGGATCATGTACGGAGTCTCAGGGTTTGCACTTAAAGTATTGGCTATCATCTTGTAGAGATACTCCTTGGTGTAAAGGCCGGTCAGCTTGTCGTGCGTTGCCTCGTACATCTCACGCTTCATCCTGATCTGCTCTTTGGTAACGTCGCGGACCTTTAGGTAGTATCCGATGTAGACTTTCTTCTCGTTGATAACGTCACGGTTTTCGAGCAAATAGTATTTGATGCTGTCGCCGCCGCCCGACATGACCTGCTCGGACCAGTTGCCCCTGCGAAGCTTGATGTTAAAGAGCCACTCGAGGAGTTCCGGTGCGTTCTCACAGTTATTCTCCTGAACGCCTACGAGATAGCAGCCTTCCTTGTTCGTCCAAACACAGCGGCCTCTGGCACTGAAGATGAAGACGGCCTCGGAACCGTTGGAGACCATACCGGACAAGATTCGGTCAAGGAACCTGAGCGGTCTGTAGTGGATCGACAGATAGTAGATCATAACGCCAAAAGCGCCGAATCCGATCATTGAACGGTCGATCGGGACTCGGGCGAAGATGTAATAAGACTCGAGCAAAGCAACCAGCAACATTGATACCAAGACGATGGAATACCTCTCCCTGTACACCTTGGAAGTACGGATCGTCGTAACTACGAATGCAGCTATGATGCCCGCGAAAACGCTATACACGGCGATCCTGTGGAAATACTGTCCCACATAAGGGATCAACGAGTAGTATATGTCGTCCTCGAAAAGGATCGGTTCAAGCTCAAATGTATGGCCATGAAGCGGATTCAGAAGGATCTGTATCGCATCTATGGTGAGAACAAAGGCCACCACATTTTGCCATCGCTTGAGCTTTTGAGCACTGCGGCTGGTCTGACAGTATACGATAGTAAAGGTATAAAGAGTATATATGAAGATATCCATTCCGATGAAGTAGATATAACTTCCGATGAGCGCAGGGAGTCTTTCAGTGGAGATAACGATGATGCAGTTACCGAGGAGCATCGGGATAGAGGCTAAGTCAAGCCAAGCTACCGCCTTGCCCAATGCTTTGTATCGGCGCCTCGCGTCTATCGAACAGAACGCCAATGCCAGCATCAATAGCGAAAATATAGCTGAAAAGACTAACCTTGATTGCATAGCTACACCTCGTTATCTCGGAGCATATGTTTCTACTATTAAGATGATAAAGCAAAATTAGTCAAATATTCAACATATTATTATAAATATTTTTGAAACTTTCTTAATAAATTGTATATATTGCCGAAATTGCTATCCACAATACAGTTATGAGTGTTTAGAAATGTTCTCAAACAAATGAGGCTCAGTCTTTTCCAATATCTCAGCCAAGACCACATGATCCAGGTACTGAACACCATATCGGCCTTCGTGTATCTTCTCGGAAAGCTCACTGCGATAGTAGATATCCATCGCTGTTTTATAATCGATCCCGTGTTTTTGAGCAATATGGTCGATCAGTCGTTCTTCCAACCTCTCCTGATAAATCTCTTCAAGAATCTTATCATCCATCGCTCACACCTCTTTAACAGATTGAAAGATCAACAAGTGGTCAATAGCCTTTTGGCTAATGAAAGCAATCTGATCATAACCCGGATACACCTTTATTTCTTTTATCGCACGATCCTTATCCCAAACGCCTGAACGGTAAAGATCAACCACGCGAAAAACACGATCATCCGCCACTTTACCAATAATCAAATCATATGCAAGATAATCCTGTTTGCCGTCTCTGCAAGCACAAACGAAATCGATCCATTCGGTCAGATCATCAGGAAAAGTCTTCACCCTGAACTCAGAATAATTCTCTTTCAACTCATAAGAATTAACATAAGCATGTTTATCAGCATCCAAATCTGCCTTGCGCTTAGCCCATCTTTCAGCTTGCTCATAATTGGATGTTACATAAAAGCCCATCCCGAAATCCAGATGTCTATACGAATGCTTAACATCAGGCGTTTCAACAATATCAGCAGAACCATGATAAACGATCATGCCGCACCCCCGATATACTCTTCGATATCTTGTACGACAAAATCTGTGCTTTGCGTATGAAGGATCTCATAGTGAGGGACAAGGTAATTATCGATGCAATTCTTATCTTTCAATGTTTTGTATACTACCGATGGAGATTTACCCCATTTATTGGCACAGGCATGGATCATATATATTACAAATTCAAATACTTCTTTATCCATATCTGCACCTCAATCATCAAATTTATATATTCAGACTACCACTAAAATAGGATTCTAACAACGAGAAACCAATATGAATTCTGTATCCGTTTTGGATACAGGAATCACCTGCAACAGAATTTTTGTATCCAAATTGGATACAAAAAGCGGCAATATATTCCATATTGAAAAAGGCTGCTTCAATAAGAAACAGCCTCTTTATCTTCAAATATCAAATTTGATCAGAACGGAAGTATCCTTGCCTCAACGCACTTTTCAGTGAACTCAGGGCTTCTCGTAAAGCCGTAGACGATATCTGCACGAGGTGTGCCGGATGCCATAACACCGAGCCAGTATGCTGATCCGTCAGCGTCTGCCTCGCGGTTCATGAACGTTGCGTAGAGCCTGTTCAGGAACTCCTGATCACTGAGCTTATAACCTTCCATCTCAGCGCTCAGGAAGAAAGATGCTCCTACCTGCTCGCCCGTGATGTTGAAGTTTGCGAGCTCAGATGCCCAGTACTGACGGCCTTCCTCGTCATAACCGCGGCCCATCGCCGTGGTATACATGCGCTCAACGAACGCATATGTCAGTTCGGTAGGTTTGATCTTACCTGTCGGCTTAAGCTCGCCGCCCGAGCGGATGCCGTAGGAAGCACAGGTATCTGCCCACTCCTGTGAGTAGATGAAGCCGTTAGCGACTGTTGTCCTGTCCATCGTTCCGGAAGAGAGCTGACCAAGCCAGTAGTTCATACCTGCTTCATCTGCATCGCGTCCGAAAAAGGTCTTATAGAGGATCGTGACGAACTGCTCGTCTGTCGTATTGCGATCGATAAACTCCTGGCTGAAGATAAAGCCCTGGGCTACCTCTGCTCCCGTGCGACGGAATGCATAGAGTTCATCTGACCAATATGCAGCGCCTTCGGTCTCAGGCTCACGATCAAGGACGTAGATGTAGATGCGCTCAACGAATGCGAGGATCTGAACCTTCGGATCTTCAGAAGGTGTTGTCGTAGGCGTAACTTCAGGAGTTACGGCAGGTACATCAGTTGGTGTTGCCACATCCGTAGGCTTTGAAGTCACAACAGGTGTAGCCGTAGGAGTTGCCGTCACTGCAGATGTAGCAGTCGGCTTTGCAACTGTAGGAACAGGCGTTGCCGTAACCTTAGGTGTTGCTGTAGCCTTCGGTGTAGGTGTTGCCGTAGGTGTTGCTGTCGGCTTAGGCGTCGGTGTCAGCACAGGGATATCCTGGACCTCGAACGTCTGAGTCTCAAAGCCAGGATACTTGAATTTGGCCGTATATAATGTCGTGCCCATCGAAGTCAATGTTGCAGGAGTCTTAACTTCAGATGATATGATCGCATTTTCGGACTCGATATGAGAGGAATCTCTTGTACATGTGCGTGAAGCTACACAGGAAGATCCGTCTTTGGCCCATGTATATTCTGTCTTGCCCCATGAGTGACCCAATGCAGGTATGATGACGGTCTTGGAATCAACTTCGTAGGTGCCGCCCTTAAGGAAGTATTTGCCGCATTCTGTGCAGTGCCAACATTCGTAATTTCCGTCTTCTGTGCAGGTCGGAGCCAGTGGCGCCATGTATTCGATATTGTGAGAAGGGGCGAATGTGTAGCTGAATAGCGTGTTACTGCCCTTGTAACCGACGAACTCGGCAGGCGAACCGTTCACATCCACTGTTGTGTTTGATGTTATATAGTACTTGGGATCATCAGACGAGCCCGTGTTCTTGTAATTCAACGCAAATGTAGCAGTATACTTCTTGCAAGACTCAAAGTTCGAATCTGCTTTGAGGCTGTTACCGTTCTCGTCGGTCCAAGTTACGGAATTGATATTGACATTAGGTGTCGTGGTCTTCGCATTAAGATCAGGCGTCGTTCCTGTCTCAGGGTCGTTAACGCTCACAGAGACACTGTTGACGCGGTTATCAGGAACGACGGTATAAGTACATTTTACAATATCCGAGGACCATTCGGTAACAGTAACGTTGGCATCCGAATAATTCACGGTTACCTTAGGATCTTTGAAATAATCCGTGTTTTCGCAGCCGACCGTAAATTTCAAAGTGTATGTCTCACCTGCTTCAAATTTCTCATCATCTTCCATCGGAGTATCACCGTGATACCACTCACGCGACGTAATATATGTAGCTGTGGTATAGGAACGCAAAGTAGCAGGAGTGTTTCCGTGATGCGGCTCCGCGATCACGGTCTGGATCTTCTCGATGCCGTAATTGTTGTAGAACTCGATCATCATACCTGATACGGAAGTATCAAGCTGACTCTTGGTCTTGTTGATCTCATCTACCCTGACTTTTGTATTGTAGAGCAGATGATCACCGAGACTTTGGCTTGATGACATGCCGTTTCCTGCGACAGTAATGTAGAACTTACGCTGCTCTACATTAGAAGGACACGCACTTTGCATCGTACAATTACCAATGGTGAAATTTCCGTATGTCGAATCAAAGTACATTCCGCGATTTCCGTGATCAGACGCCATAGTATAGCATCTGAAAGTACCGCCATAGATATTCACTCTTCCGTGGTCGAGGTGGACAAGATCGTGGTAACCGTAAAAATCTCCGGCGTTGATCGTAGTCTTACCTCCGTCGCAACGGATAACCTGAGTATCAAGTTCAAGATTTTCTACGTTAAAGGAACCTCCGTTTATTATGAGTTGTCCGTTATCGCTCACTTTAAAGATACTCAAATCATCTAAGCTACAGAAACCGGCTTTTATTGTTCCTCCACCGACACTGTCTTCGATATAGAGAGTGGCATTTTCGGCAACATCAAACATACAGGTATCGTATGAAGATGTAACATAACGAGTCAAATTATGTCCTGCAAGATCAAGGTGGATCGTATGTTCTTTGTCATCATCCAGCACAAAATAGTTATTCGCTTTACCGTCAGTAGTTTTGATATCACTATCCAATACCAGATAAAGCTCATCATCCAACCGAGAATAATTCGCAGGCCCGAGATAAAACATCAGTTCATCATAAGTTGATACACTGATGTAATTACCCGTAACACCCAGGACTTTCTCGCCTCCGCCGATCAGCGGCGCCAAAGTAAAGGCCAACAAAAAAGCTGTTGCAAATGTAACAGCCAACGACTTGATACCCTTCATAATCAACATCCCTTCCAAAACATTTAATTGAGCACACAGATTTTACCACACTCATAACGTATTTGTAATCGATTCAAGGCATCGAAAAAGGCTGTCTCAAAAGCGGACAGAACCGTTTCAAGACAGCCTCTGTTATATGCTTATATTATCACGGCCTTAAGCACGCAAGTGGTATAACAAATACTCCGTCATCACGTTTATAACCATATTCTGTTCCGGTCAAAACTATTTTCAGGTCTGGTATTCTTAGAGGAACCTGTTTCTCTTTTTCGTTATGGTGTATTATCAGTCTTTCGATCTCGTTAAGGTGCTCTGCACCATATTCTATCTCGTTTGAACCAAGTTTTATTTCAATAATTGCATATCTACCATCACCCAAATGCAATACTGCATCAGCTTCAAGACCATATCTGTCACGATAATATGACATTCTTCCTCTTTGAAGAGAGGAATAGATCCTCAGATCTCTAAAACAAAGTGATTCAAATAAATATCCCAATGTCCTAAAGTCGGAATTAAAATACTCCGGTGACAAATTCAATGCTGCTACAGCTATGGAAGGATCAATAAGGTTTTTCTTCTTTGTCGCACGTATTGCCGTTTTGGATCTGATAGAGGGACACCAAGCATCTATATCTTCAATAATATATAATTTTTCCAGTGCAGATATATAATCGAAAAAAGTCGATTCAGACATCCCCGTTGTAGCACGTGCATCCGCAAATATAGTTTTGGTATCAGCCTGAGTACACATGTTTCTAGCATAGGATCTTAATATTGTTTCTGCCCAAACCGGATTTCTTTTAACTTTATCAACATTAGAAATATCATTATTTACTGTCTGATCAAATAAATCTTTGGCTATGTTTAACCGAGCTTTCTCAGACTTGATCTTAAAAACGCTTGGCCATCCGCCTCTGCATATTGCATAGATTATCCCATCAATATTCAGATCAGATTTACAACCTTCGAAACTTTCAGGATCATCAAACAAATCTTTAAGCGACACGGTACCATTTGACTCTCCGCTCTCGTAAAGACTCATTGGATACATTTTCATAGTAGATATTCTCAGTGTTCCGGTGTGAGGTGTCTCTACGTTCTGAGATGTAGATCCGGTCAGAATATATAATCCTGTTTCCTGAAGATCATCCACTGATTTCCTTATCGCACCCCAGATTTTGGGAGCATCCTGCCATTCATCAAACAATCTCGGGTTATCGCCAATCAATAATCTGGATGGTTGAGTATTTGCAACTGAAAGATAATCGTCTCTTTTATCTTCATCTTGAAACTCTATGACACTCTTAGCTTTTTGTTTAGCCGTAGTAGTTTTGCCACAACCCTTTGGCCCAGTCACAAGTGTTGCGCCAAACGATTCCAGTTTTTCTGCCAATAAAATATCTGCGATTCGTGCCTTATACTCCATACCAAGCCTCCAGATACAGTGTATTCTATACTACGCCTAGCGAACATTCAAGTGATTTGTGGTATTTTGTCGGAGTGATTTGTGGCATTTCATTGGAGTAATTTGTGATAGTCCGAATCACTCGAGTTCGACAATAACAAAAGCCGCCTCCGAAGAAGCGGCTCTCGTAATTATCTTATCGTGTCAAATCATACAAAAGGAAGGATCCTTGCCTCAATGCACTTCTCTGTGAACTCAGGGCTTCTCGTGAAACCGTATACAATGCTCTCGCGTGTTGCGCCTGATGCCATAACACCAAGCCAGTATGCGGAACCGTCAGCGTCTGCCTCGCGGTTCATAAACGTAGCATAGAGTCTGTTCAGGTACTCCTGATCGGAGAGCTTGTAGTTGATCATCTCTTCACTCAAGAAGAAAAATGCTCCAACCTGCTCACCCGTAATGTTGAAGTTAGCAAGTTCGCCTGCCCAGTACTGGCGGCCTTCCGCGTCGTAATCACGACCCATTGCAGTAGTGTACATACGCTCAACGAACGCATATGTCAGTTCAGTAGGTTCGATCTTGCCTGTTGGCTTGAGTTCACCGCCTGAACGGATACCGTAAGAAGCACATGT
>CADCPU010000196.1 GCA_902803365.1 Oscillospiraceae bacterium | reverse complement strand
CAGAAGATCTCAGACAGCGAAGACATCACGATCGGCGTGCCGGTCTCGGGAAGGAGCGGCATCAGCGAGAAGATGACTGTCGGTATGTTCGTATCGACTCTGCCGCTGACTGTTAAGGTGAGCGAGGACGAGAGCGTTCAGTCGCTTTGTAAGAAAACATATGATACTCATCGAGAGATATACCGCCACAGAAAACTTCCGTTCAGCGAGATCGCGCATGAGGTTGCCTCTTCAGGGCGTCTTTACGACGTGCTCCTGAGCTTTCAAAATTCCAAGACGGATTCGGCCGCCAAGACGCTGTGGTTCTCAAACGGCTACAGTGAAGTGCCTCTCGCGATCCACATCGACGACCGCGACGGCCAGAGCACATACAAGGTGACCGTCGATTACCAAAAGAAGTCTTTCTGCGGTGAGGCGGAAGTAAAGCTTCTTATCGGAAGGCTCATCTATATCCTCGAGCAGATAGCGTCGCTTAAGGATCTTGATGTTAAGGATATCTCTATCCTCCCTGATGAAGAACTTAAGCAACTGACTGCCTTTAATGATACCGATGTTCCCTATGCATCGGATAAGTGTGTTCACGAAGTGTTTGCTCTCGGTTTGCAGTCGCGTCGTGATAAGGTCGCGCTCGTTTTCCATGGTGAGAACTATACTTACGGACAGCTCGATAAGATGTCGACTTCGCTCGCTCTTGAGCTTCGTTCGCGCGGGACAGGCAGGGGAGATGTCGTACCGATAATCGCAAGAAGAGATCCGCACATCCTTGTTGCCATGCTCGCGGTAATGAAGGCGGGCGCAGCTTATATGCTCGTTTCTCCCGATTACCCTAAGAGCAGGATCGATTATATGTTCCAAAGCGTTGAGGTTAAACTCGCGCTGACACTCGGTTATGAGGAGCAACTTGATGTTCCTTCCATTAAGCTCGACGCTCCTGAATTGTATTCGCGCGAGGGCTCGATCGAGTCTGTTAATACGCCTGACGATCTTCTCTATATCGTATTCACTTCGGGCTCCACGGGTAAGCCTAAGGCTACCGCGATCACACATAAAAACTGTATGAACTATTGCGCCAAAGCTGACATCAATGTTTTTGGAGGCATCATGTCCGGGGAGGATGTGATCGTGTCCGTGACGAATATCGTTTTCGATATCTTCGTGACAGAGAGTATATTGGCGCTCCTTAACGGGATCAGGATCGTCCTTGCCGATGACGACGAGTCGGTGTCGGGCAGGGGACTTGCGGCGCTCATCAGGAGCGAAGGCGTTAACACGATCCAGACGACTCCGACAAAGATGCGAAGCTTCCTGCTCGATAAGAGCATGCGTGACGGCTTGAATTCTTTTAAGTCGATCGTGCTCGGTGGCGAGGCACTGACATCGGCGCTTTTGAGCGAACTTCGTTCTTTGACCGATGCGAAGATCTATAACATCTACGGCCCTGCGGAGACTACGGTCTGGTCATCGATGGCGCTCGTTGAAGACGAGATTACGATCGGCCGCCCTGTCGCAAACACGAAGATCCATATCCTCGATGAAGATCTGAGGCAAGTGCCGATCGGTATTCCGGGCGAGATCTGTATATCGGGCGACGGCGTCGGACGAGGCTATATAAATAACGCTGAGCTCACGGCCGAGAGATTTATCGACGGCATGTACAGGACAGGCGATATCGGTACGATGCGTCCTGACGGCATGATCGAGTTCGGAGGCAGGTCCGACGGGCAGATCAAGCTGCGTGGTTTAAGGATCGAGACCGGCGAGATCGAGTGCGCCATGACCGAGGTTACCGGCGTTGATCTCGCGGCTGTAGTCTGCCGTACGGATAAGAACGGTAATGCCTATCTGGCGTCATTCTATACTTCTTCGGCTTTGGTCGATGACGGCGAGATCAGGCGTTATCTTACGGAGAAGCTGCCTTCTTATATGGTGCCGAACCGTATCGTCAGGATCGACGAGATGCCGATGACAGCGAGCGGCAAGATCGACAGAAAGTCACTGCCGGAGACCGAGTTCGCGGCATTGAACAGCGGCAGTTATGTTGCGCCCGAGACTGAATCGGAAAAGATCCTCTGCGATCTGATGGCTCAGGTCTTGGGACTTCCTCAGGTCGGAGTCGAGGATGATTTCTTTGACATCGGAGGCGACAGCTTTGCGGCGCTGCAGTTCGTGTCTGCCTGCGCGGATAAAGATATCGAACTTGCGGTGAGTGATCTTTATGAATGCCGTACGGTCAGAAAGCTTACGGGCACCGAGAGTGCTCCTCACGAGCCGTCTGAGATCGACAGATATCCGCTCCCGCGAGAGGCTGAGGATCTTAAGCGCTTCAGAAGGTTTGCACGCCTGATGAATAAACTATATCGAGTGGAAGTTACGGGACTTGATGCGCTCGATATGAGCCGCAGATATATATTCTGCCCGAGCCACGAAAGCATGCTCGACCCGATGTTCGTGTGGTCTGTATTAAGCGATAAGTTGAACATTGAAGATACATGCACGATCGCGGCTGCAGAATTCCTGGACGGCGGAAAGTCGGCGCGCAATATTTTCAGGATGACGGGCGGCATCCCGCTCGACCGCCAAGGCGATTTTATGCCTGCGCTCAACAGGGCAGTGGAGGTCCTCAAGACTTCCAAGAAATATCTTCTCATCCACCCCGAGGGAACGAGATCGAGGACAGGCGAACTCGGAGAGTTCAAGAAAGGTGCGGCGCTGATATCTCTCAAGACCGGTATCCCTGTGATACCCGTAAGTATCAGAGGCGCTGGCGACATATTCCCTGTTGGCAGGAAGCTGCCTAAGCTCTTCAACTTCGGTAAGCTGAAACGGTTCGGTCTGAAGATCTCGTTCGGCACGCCGATCGAACCGACGGGCAAGAGCGCGGAAGAACTGACGGCCGCGATGAGAGAGCAGATGATCGAACTCAGGAAATAGCGCTGGTTTTGCCCGATTTGGGGCTTCATCATTTGATATAATCAATTGCAGGCACGCGAAAAGCGGCAATTGCCGGGAGGTATATAAATGGAAAAGAATCAGATATTTAACAGCAATCTTAAGCAGGCTATCGTAAATAACGTTGTGGGAAGTCTCCTGCAGAATAATATGATCGAGCAGTCCGAGCTCTCAAGCCTCGCTGTTCACTTCGGATACCTTTTCGCGCGCGAAGATGAGCAGATCGAATCGCTCTTCAAAGTTAGCGTAACAGGCAAGTCTTTCTGCTTCGCGCTCCAGGAGGGCAAGCTCATGATGGTCAACCTTCCGGATGAGCAGTACATGAAGATAATCGAAGACATGAAGAAGATGCACCCTTGCATACTCGATGAGTCTCTCCCTGAGACTCCGCTTCAGAAGGGACGCCGCGAGAGAAACAACAAGTTCCTCAGTGAGAAGGGCATCGCAACAGCCGACAGGCTCATGTCCCGCTGGGATGATGATCAGATCACGATCCTCGATAAAGAGCTCATCTGCAAAAGAGTGCTCGCCATGTTCCCGGTCATTCAGATCGCGTGCGATATCGGCAAGGGCAACTACGAGGAAGGCCTCGATTATTTTAAGCCGATGCTCAAGAAGTTCGGCGTAATGAATTCACTGAATCCAAAGGAGCAGCGCATCATCGACGGCACCTACTCACAGCAGGACGCTATCGACATGGACTGGGCATACGAGTCT
>CADCPU010000195.1 GCA_902803365.1 Oscillospiraceae bacterium | reverse complement strand
TTTGTACTGTAAAATTGTCTTTTCAAATTCGAAAAGCGCATACCCAAAACGTTTTTTTGCTCAAAAAGTATGCGCAGCCCTCAGGCAGCCTGTCAGCCCCAAACTTCCTCAGCGATCTCCTTAACGAGCTTGAGCTTGTTCCACTGTTCTTCCTCTGTGAGCTTATTACCGATCTCACAGGAAGCGAATCCGCACTGTGGGCTCAGGTAGAGTCTGTCGAGAGGTACATACTTGGCAGCCTCACGGATCCTGTCGATAATGACCTGCTTATCCTCGAGAACAGGAGACTTGGTTGTGATAAGACCAAGAACGACCTTCTTGTCAGGTGATATCTTTGCCAAAGGCTCGAAGCCGCCGGATCTCTCATCATCATACTCAAGGAAGAGAGCGTCAACATTTTCGCGAGCGAAAACCTGGTCAGCAACACTGTCATAAGCACCGCTCGTAAAGAATGTGGAATGATAGTTGCCTCTGCAGATGTGGGAATTGATAACCATATCCTCAGGCTTGCCTTCGAGAGCGAGGTTATTGACCTTAAGAAGCTGTTCCTTTACATCCTCCAGGTCGATACCGAGAGATGCATATCTCTGCTTAGCTGCGTCGCCTACGAGCGCGCCCCATGTGCAGTCGTCAAGCTGAAGGTTGCGGCAACCGGCGTCATAGAACTGCTTGATAACATCCTTATATGCTGCTGCGATATCATCGATGAGTTCATCGTTTGTTGCATAGAACTTTCTCGTGTTTTCGAAGTTTGCAGGGATGATCATCTGCTGGAACATCTGTGCCGGAGCAGGGATCGTATACTTAGCAACCGTATTCTCATCCTCAAACTGCTTAAGGAACTTAAAGTACTCAACAAAAGGATGAGCCTTAGCCTTTACTTTACCTACAAGATACGTATCATCCAAAACTGCCAATTCACCATTGAACGGAACGCCTCTGCCTGTAGCTTCGTGATCTACGCCTTCAAATCCCCACATAAAATCCAGATGCCAGAATGTCCTTCTGAACTCACCGTCAGTGATCACGTGGAATCCGAGTTCCTTCTGCTTAGCAACTACTTTTGTGATCTCTTCGTTGATTATCTTGTCGAGCTCCTCTTCAGAGATCTTGCCTTCCTTAAATGCTGCCTTTGCATCCTTAAGTGCCTGCGGGCGGAGGAAGCTTCCTACATAGTCATAACGAAATGGTGTTCTTAACTTACTCATATTATCGATTCTCCTGTATCTATGTGTTTTAACAATGCAGATTATAAAACATACTGCTTTAGTAGGTAAAATATTGATTATTCATTACTTGCCATAGATTTTGGCTATAGCAGCTCTCCAAACTGACTGTTATGCGATACTTATAATTCGTTGTTCGAAAACCATTTCTCATGTCTCGTTAACAATTTGTTAATAATTGTGTATAATCAATCTCGGTGTATATATGATCTATATAAAAAGGAGGACTAATGGATCTATGATTAGAAGCAAGAACAACTTCGGTATAAGGACCGCTTCACTGGCTCTTGTCGCCGCTCTTGGAACTTCGTTCATTCCTTATGGCAGTGCCAATGCTGCCGGATTTGAGAAGACCAAGGACAACACTTGCATGAGAACAAGCGGAATCGCAAAGCCGGTACAGCCTGATTCCGCAGATGATGCTTGGGAAGGAAGCTATGTTTACTACGGTAAGCGTTGCGACAACCCGCTAAAGTATCGTGTATTGACACCTAAGACAACAGAATATGGTGGAACATCCATGTTTTTGGATTGCGATGTTACTGTTTTCGCTTGGCAATTTGATCAGGACGGAATACCTAACGAAGGTGCTACACAGAGTAACGAATGGGCATACAGCGATCTGAAAAAGGCATTAAACGGAAATACATTCTTGTATTTTGACAGAGGATTCACTGACATAGAACGCGATTCGATCTTGGAGAGCGTATATGAAGGAAAGCCGATCACAGGTCACGAGGATTACCTGATCGGTGATTACGGCTCATCTGTTTCTCTTACAGGTGAGAAGATCTTTGTTCTCGACTTTACCGAAGCTGCAAATCCTGAATACGGATACTACGAAAGTGCATATTCTCTTGAGGGTGATATGTTTCAGTCTGTAGTAGGCAGAGATAAAAGAGATCTCATGCGTACGGATGAGATAAGCTATGGTTTACCGGGCGGAGAAGATCCAAACAATTACTGGTTCCTCAGAACAGCGATCGTCAGAGAAGGCAATGCGTATGGCACTAAGGGAATTGCATACGTTGATCACCGTGGATGGATAGCAAATACTACCTGTGATCATGATTGGAATCCTTACTATATCTATGCCAGCCCTGCATTTAACGTTGACCTTACAAAGGTCCTCTTCTCTTCTGCCGTTAGCGGCAACCTTGGTGAAGTAGGCACATCTTACAAGCTCACTTTGCTCGACAGCGGCATCAAGGCTACTATCGGCAACGGAGTAAAGGCATCCGGCAATGAGGTTACCGTTGATTTCACATTAAGCGGCGACCATCAGAACATCGTCAACACTTACACTGTTTTCGCTACAGATAAAGCATATACTGAGGATGATGCGAAGATCTTGTACTTCAAGAACTTCGATGCTGACGGCAATGAGGTCAAGTTCAGCACTTCCGAGCTCAGCGGCACATGGGGTGAAGATTATCACCTCTACTTCATCGCTCAGGGCGTTGGTGCAACAACAGAATCCGATTACTCCAGCACACCTGTAGAGATCAAGAAGCCTGCTCAGAGTAATGAGGATCCTGTAACAGGCACACCTACACCGACAGCAACAGCAACTCCAACTGCTACGGCTACACCTACAGCGACTGCTACACCAACAGCTACTGCTACGCCTACCGCAACTCCTACAACTACAGTTGTTCCTACGACAACAGGTGAGCCGACAGCAACAGTAACTGCTGAGCCTACAGAAGCTTTAACTCCAACACCTACACCGACAGTTGATCCGATGCGTGCATTTGTAGAGAGACTTTACACAAGCGTACTCGGTCGTGAACCTGAGAAGGAAGGTGCTAACTATTGGGTAGCACAGCTCTACCAGTTCAAGCAGTCAGGCGCTGAAGTAGCCGGCGGATTTATCTTCAGTGACGAGCTTAAGGCACGCAACCTCAGCAACGATGATTACGTATTGATGCTCTATAAGACATTCTTCAACCGCGAGCCTGAAGCAGACGGTTTCAACTACTGGGTAGACCAGATCAAGTCAAATAAGATCACCCGTGAAGAAGCAGCACTCGGCTTCATCTATTCTCAGGAATGGGCTGACACTTGTGCTAAATACGGCATCCGTTCAGGCGGTGATCTCTTCCCCAGTGTAAAGATCGAGCCAAGCCGGAAGGTATATGACTTTGTTGAGCGTCTCTATACAACTGCTCTCGGCCGTGCTTCTGAAGAAGGCGGCAAGAACTACTGGGCTGAAGAATTGGCTAATTACAAGACCAGCGCAGAGCAGGTCGGATGCGACTTCTTCCTCAGCCAGGAGATGGAGAGCTACAACCTTGATAATAAGGAATTCATCACAAGAGTCTATAAGACTTTTGTTGACAGAGAACCTGATCAGGAAGGCTTCGACTATTGGATGAAGACTCTCGAAGATGGTCACAGCAGACTCGAGGTCGTACTCGGCTTTACAAGAAGCCCTGAGTTCACAAGTCTTTGCATCGACGCAAGGATCTTCCCTTACCCGATCGGCTGATCCGATTTTAGACGCATAAATATAGGACTGATTCCTTACGAGGAGTCAGTCCTTTTTCTTTTGGTATCCTTGGCGTACGCATTGTCACTTCAGACACTCACAGAACACCTGCGACGAAGTCCAGATCCCTGTTTTCGCGAAGGATCTCGATACGCAACGAATTAAATTCAGACGTCAGTCTGTTGCTCTCGCACGGATCCTTTGTACGGCTAAGTTCAATGCGGACTTCGATCATCTTTTGGATGGTTGTAAAAAACGATCTGTCCTCATCAGAGGCCTGACTTACGATCTCATCCAGCCTTTCCTTAAGGTAATGTTGACATATTAATTTCCTTCTTCGTATGCCTTGAGGCTTCCTGTATATGTATGCCCGTCAGCCTTCATATTGAGGAATATCATCTTGTTGCTGTACGTCTTGCCGTCAAACTCATATGTATCTATGGTGTAAAAGACGATCGCTTTATCACCTTCCTGATAACCGTCGCCTTCATTTGTGCCCACGAACGGAATATCATCAGAAGCAAAATCATATGATTTTGAAATACTATGCACTTGAGCCCCATCGTCATCTGTGTAATTATTTTCGTATTCATTAACCGCAGTCACTGTCGTGATCTCGTAATACCAGTCCTTCTCCTTAATGTATCCCGGTGCCATCTCGTTTACGAACGCATCGGTGATCTCAGCAGGATATGTATAATCAGGAGTTATCTCATCGAACTGATTGAATAAGTCTTCAGCCATATTTCTTTTTTCTTCATCCGATGCATTCATGTATTTCATTCCGAATGCGGGGAGATTCAGCTCATGCACCTTATTCTCGAATGCAAAATCATGATTAAAGAAATAGACCAGAAGAGCAAAGGCAAGCGCGATAGAAAGAAGCGATAACAAGACATTTATTATATTATTAGACGACTTGGACGGCTTGCGGCCGATATCCGTAGGATGATTCGGATCGATCAAGATCGTTGTTCTTCCGAGATCGATATCGGCAGCTGTTCCGTTGATCATAAGATCGTAGACACCCGTGTATTTTTCTCCCTGATATGTATACTCGAAAACAGGTGATGTCCTGAAAAAGTGGCTTACGTGATTATCAATGTCGCTGTATGTATCAATGGTCCTCAGATAACCGATACAGTCGGCATTAACTTCTTCGATGTATTTGTGCTTTTTGTTATATTTGTTCGTGATCACC
>CADCPU010000194.1 GCA_902803365.1 Oscillospiraceae bacterium | reverse complement strand
ATATCTCTTGTAACAGTGTTATTTTTTGTCTGGGCAGCCGGTATTGCGCTGTTTGCGGGATATTTGCTCGTGCAGTATATCAAGCTTCATAAGATCATCAGATCTTCTGTTTTCGTTAACGGAGTCTTTGAATCTGATCAGGTTGAATCACCGTTTGTAGCAGGATTTCTGACTTCCAAGATCGTACTTCCGTCTTTTATCAGAACTCAGGAAAGAGATTATCTCATTATGCATGAGATGATCCATATCAAGAATCATGACAATCTGATAAGAGGACTGGGACTTATTATCTTATGCATCCACTGGTTTAATCCTTTGGTCTGGATCGCTTATTATTCGCTTAACAGCGACCTTGAGATGAGGGTGGACGAAGAAGTCATAGACATTATGGGTGAGAGCATAAAGAAAGCTTACTGTTTGTCTTTGGTCGATCATGCCCTGATCGGTACAAAATACAGAGTCATCAGTTCCTCTTTTGCCAAGAAAACGCTTGGCGGTATGGAGGTAAAGATGAGGATAAAAAATCTTATCAAGTATAAGAAGATACCAAGTGCGGTTGGTCTTGTTATCGTAGCAGCTACGCTTGGAATAACGACTGTTCTGTCATCATGTGCTTCGGAAGCCGTAGAGAAGGCAGAGACGACCGTGGCGGAAACAAAGATTTCCGAACCGAGCAGCACGACTGCTGAAAAAACAGAAGGTGAATACGTTCTTTATTATGATAAGAACGGAACG
This sequence comes from Oscillospiraceae bacterium, assembly GCA_902803365.1. The sequence continues at coordinate 3,367 of CADCPU010000194.1, read as the reverse complement.
GTCGGAGTCGACAAGATAGAAAACCTGGGAGAACAATACATCCTGGATGACAGTGTAGGAACGAAAGATCTGACATTGGATAAGATATCGGTTTCTGCGGATGCATTCAAAAACACTTCGCTCTTCGATTCGGCACAGGAGTATTCCAAGGATGGTTATTCGCTGATCGATATGAATAGTTATTCGAAGGATTTCAATGTGACTCCGGAGGCCGGTTTCTATGCGATTCCGAATGGCGGAGGACCACTCGAAGTTGTGATGAAGTTCAATGCTGATTATTCTGAAGATGATTCTATCGAAAACTTGTTGAGCGATTTCTTTAAGAGTGATTGGATGAGCGGATATGAAGTTAATAGTGTGTGGTCCGAAGACTCTGAAAAAAATCCGGGTATTCATGAAGTTCATGTTGGAAGCTACGAACCAGAGATAAGAGATGGAATGATATCCTATTTTGATTCAGATGGAGAATATGATACCACCAACAATACTATGTCATTAATGTTTGGAATTCCGTATCGAGAAGAAGTTGGGGGGTATTTTGGCTATGATATTCACAAAATTGTCATGTATTATGACGGTGAAGACTTCAGGATCGATTATTTAGATAATGTGAGATCTTTTCCGGGTTATTTTATAATTCAAAGTTTTGGATTTGGACCGGACAACATAGGTTGTGTTGATGTGTCATCGTGTATCGGATTGGAAAACCTGATTATTGATGATTTCGGGATAAAAGATATTGCTCAAGAGTACTCTGACTCAGGTTATATGATCGTAAGTCTATATGGCGGTTGGGGAGGTTTTACTGCAATTGCCGAAGACGGATCTGAAATGGTTACAGTTCAGCCGGCGGAATATCCATGGCGCACGACTGATATCCATATGTACGCTGAGTCTGTCCCATATATCGCAGGATTTAATTGTTTTACTCCTAATCTAACTATGACACGAAATGATAATGCAACATCATTGGGATATGACTTCCTGATCGAGAGGACAAGTATTGAAATTGACGAAGATGGTCATCATTATAAGTATGATGTAGAGGGAAAATATGATGCGGAGAATGAAATAAGGACGATTACTGTTACGAAGCCATGTATTGTTGATTAAACGCAAAGAGACTGTCACGCTGTGACAGTCTCTATCGTTTATATGTGCTCGTGCGTTATTACTGAATCTTGAGGCTTTGGCAATCATTGAATCTGGCGAAGTTTTTGAGCGTTCTTTCAAGCGCTGCATTAAGCTTTTTAGTCTGACGGATGCCCGGTTCCCACCATAATCCGCGCACACCCATAACACCCTGTTTTCGATCGGGGACAGCTTCGATGCGGCCGACAAACTTATCTCCGTATATAACTGGTAATGTATAGTATCCGTATTTGCGCTTTACAGCAGGTGTATATATCTCCCAGGCATACTGATAATCAAACAATGCAAGGATAAGCGCCTTGTCCCACATAAGGGGATCCAGAGGCGCTATAAAAGACATCCTGGGCTTAAGATCTGCGCTGCCGTCTAAGATCGAATCCATCAATGATGCATCTTCGGATCGATAGTAGAATGGCTGCTTTATACCTTTGACCATAACCGGGATTATCTTGCCGTCACGGGTCAGATCTTCGAGGATCTTCTTGCGCTGCTCAGCCTTGAGATATAGCCCGAGAAAAGCGGTGCTGTTCTTATCCCACAACAGGCCGACCGCACCTATACGGCGGAGCACTCTCCATTCCATAAATTCATCGTCTGTACTGCACGGATTATCTGCTTTGATGATCTCGGCAGGGAGGTGCTTATACGCAAGATCATAATACTTGCGGCTGCCGTTCTTGTGATGGATGATAAGTTCACCGTCGGTATAGAGCTGCTCAAGGACAGACCTGGCAGCCAATGATTTCTTGCCCCAGTTACCGCTCCAGTGCATGGATGAATGCCAGTAGATCTCGCCCTCGATCGGGAGAGAATCACTGCATACGGGGCCGTTCTCAGTGATATATTCAACAGCCGTTTTCTTGAGCTCTTCCAAGCCTTCGAAGGTCGCGCCCAACTTAAGACTCCTGTCCCTGTAAGAAGAGAAGTAGGGCCAGTCCTCAGTCGGGATTATCGACAGTTCCTTGTCAGCATAATCGAACAGTTTTCTGTCTTTATATAGAAGATCGTGAAGCATCTTTTTACGAAAGCCTTTGACCCTGGACTGCAGTGTCAGCTCGGCATTTTTGCCGCACACGTCAACCGGGTCGAATTGGATGCATCCGGCCTGACGGACATACTCATATGCACCGTCTTTACCCGCGAACTTATATGGGCCTATGAGGCCTTGCTTGGCGAGGATGAATTGTCTTGCCTGTTGCTTAGTTATTTCCTTCATAATATTCATCCCTCAGAGCAGTCATCTGCTCGATAACGTTGGCCTTCCAATGGATCAGTGTGGTGATGTTCTCACACGGGAAACAACTGCATAATCCACAGAATTGAACGTTATGCTCCTTGCAGCATGCGTGCACCTTGCATCCGCCTGACTCAGCCCATTCGGGCACCATTCCGTCAGCCTCGATGCATCCGGGACATCTGCCGTCCTGCTTCTTGGGACAACCTGTGCAGCATTCGCCACACGCAGTTACGGTACTAAAATCTCGCATAAGAACCTCGTGTTTACAACGCAAACATTTGTTCTTTTATTATGCCTTATTTTTCTTCCGAAAACAACACCAAATTACTCGGGTCTTGCGCACTGGATCATCGGATCATCAACAAGTTCGATCCTTACATTCGGAACATCGACTCCCATGGCGGTGAGATTAGAGATCGCATCATTAAGGAAAGTGCTCGCATTGGAAGAAGTGATCTCGGCAGTGCAAGGCTTCTTATCGCTAAGTTCGCGGATGTCGATCCCTATTTCTCTCAGAACATCCTTAAGGCTCCGGTCGGCCTTCAGCGCTTCAAGTACACTGTTGAGCTGGAAATATCCGTATATCATAACGTTGTTGATCTGCTCGGTATTCCATATGCGCTCATAAAAAGCGGTAAATGATTCGCCTTCGGGCATCGGTGCAGGGAACTGACTTAAGATCTTCGTAAGCCTGTCCTGAAGCTCCTTGAGCCTTTGGTCATCACCCATATAGCGGTAGTAAGCCACGGCAAGAGAATTAACGTACATCTCTTCGCCCACGCGCGACATCTTTGCGCCCTGCTTTTCGACCAAGCAATGGCCTGTCTCATGGATGATGTTATACCAGTGAAAATACAGATCGAAAAAGTATAGTATATCCTCAGCTCCGAACAGCATCATATAACCTTGCTGCTGTTCCTCGTTTCCGGTCTCGAATCTGCCGGACATGATAATGTAATTCATATTTCTTTTCCCTTT
>CADCPU010000193.1 GCA_902803365.1 Oscillospiraceae bacterium | reverse complement strand
TCAGCGGACTTGCCGTAGCTGTAGATGTCAGCTCTGAAGATAGCGCCGCGGATGAAGTAGCCCTTGAATGTCTGTGTGAAAAAGTCCGTGATGCTGACGATGCCGTCAGAGTATTCGAAGTTTGTCTTTGTCTCTGCGATGAGCTCTGCGTAGAGATCGGCCGTAGCGTTGTCCCAACCGCCTTCGCAGGTCGGATATACGAAGAGGACGCTCGAGTCGACGGAGGATGCTATCTTTGATAGGCCCGTGGATTCAGCGAATGCGATCGCTTCTTCCATCGTCTGCTCTTTCTCTTCGAAAACAGTCAGCATCGGAGCCCTGAAGCTGTAGTTATTTACCTGACCGTCGATCGCGGTCGCAGGTACATATACCTTAAGTCTGAAATTAGTGAATTCGTGTGTCCAGTATGAGCCGCCGTCAGCAAGCTTTGTGACTGCGGGGCGTTCCATCATTGCCATATTCGTTCCTCCCAATAGATCATAAATGGCAGCCGGCTCCGATCAGAGCAAGCTGCCATTCGATTATAACACTATTTCGCGCTGTTTCGCGCTATGTCAGTCGTAAGCTTCGTGATCGCCTACGTATGTAAAGTTCCTGCTGTCGCGGTACATGAATACATCCTTGTATGCTTCGCCCGCCTCCAGAGCGTCCTCGTCGATCGTGTAGAAGCAGATCGGCTTCTTGCCGCACGGATTGTATGTATCGGTGTCCGTGACTTCAAACGTCTTAAAGTCTTCATCAGCAAAGTAGATGTATGCTCTCGACTTATCGTCGTTCATCTCAGTCTCGCTGACCGGGACTTCCTCAATGTACCACTCTTCGCCCTTCGGAGCCTCGCGGTCAACGGTCTTGTCCTTGATGTCTCCGCCCTTCATCGTCTTTAATGTCTTGAAGATCTCGAAGATCGGGAACGAGCCGCTGCTTTCAGAGCTTGATGAACTGCTGCCGCTATTTGTCTCAACTTCGCCTATGTGACCTGTTGCCGTTGCAAAACCCATACCCAATGCGATCGCCAGGCAGAGAAGTCCGATAAGGAATGAGCCGACGACACCTTTCTTGGTCTCGTGGTAAACGGCCTCAGGATCCTTAGGATCGATAAAGAGCTCGTTCGTGCTTCCGCAGAAGATATCGCTTGAAGCCCTTGCATCGATCACGTCATACATAGCCTTATATTGTCTTCCCTCGTAGTAGTACTCGAAAACAGGCGAGCAGCGGACAAAGTATCTCGTACTTGTTCCTGTATCGTTGTCCGTAGAAGAATCAACATATCTTGCATAGCCGATGCATGTGCCGTTGACTGAATCCTTGTACTTGATCTTCTTTGCAAAGAGCTTCCAGAATGCCGAATAAACGCAATAGACTCCCACAGCACCAAACAACAGGATGGCAAAGATCCCTACTGCATAACCGGTACCGATAAAGAACGACAGGATAAAAGGAACGACGCCTGCAAGACCGATCAGGATCATGATTATCGGCCCGGCCTTTTTCTGCTGTACCAAAGTCTCACTCCGGATATCGTTGGCGTTCTTAAGTGCATAGATACCGAGCGCGAGGACAATTCCGAAGAACGCACCGATGCAGCCCATTACAAAGTTGAGTGCCGCACAGATCAGAAGTAATACAAGACCGACTATAAAGACGACGAGCGGAAACTTGCTGCCCTTCTTCTTTGTCTCGTCGCGCTTCTTGACACCTGCTTCGTAGAGATATCTGTCATCTTCGCCCTTGGTGTAATCCTTAAGCTTACCCCAGCTCTCGTTGAGCCGGACACGCATATCTTCCTTGTGATCGCTGATCATTTGCTCAACTTCCAGCGGAGACATCATCTGCCGTTGATCAAAGCGATATTTAGGATCAGTCTCATCAAATCTCATATTTCAATCTTCCCCTCAAAATATTATTGACGCTAACATATTAACCTTAACAACTGTTAACTGCAATGCCGCAGACCGCAAGTTTGCGCGCCAAAGCCTCGCGCATTAGCGAAAATAACGCGGACTATTTTTCGAGCACATAAAAGGATCTACGCAAAATCCGCGATCTTGTTCAGCACGTCCTCGAGAAGATCGCTCATCGACTGCTGGCGGATGCCCGCGATCAGATTATTGCAGCGCATCATCGGGATCAGGATCTTCGCAGCCTGACTCTGCCCTACTGCGAGCGCCATGTTCGGCGTGACCTCGCCCAGGAGCGAATCGGCGATAACGATGCCGATAGGTCCGATGATGATATCGGCGGTGCGGCAGCCTACGATAACGGCATTCTCGCCCGTCGCGGCGTTCTTGGAACCGCCCTTGATCATGTTGGAAGTCGCGATCGCGTTAGTGCCCACGGTAACAAGCTCCGCGCCAGGGTATCTCGCGATGATCGCCTCAGTCAGCTCGCGGCCGATCTTGCCGCCCTGCCCGTCTATCAAAAGGATCTTCATAAAACGCCTCCGTTTTGTCGGTATAACACCAATAACTTATCATATTTCTTAATACGATTATATATCATAAAATTGTGATATCACCTGTATGTTAAGAGGAGGTCACATGAAAAACAAGAAACTTACCGCCGCACTCATCACCGCGGCTATGATAATGTCCGTTTCCGCGTGCTCGAAAACGACTGACGAGTCAAAAACTCCGGAACAGGAACCTACCGAGACTACCGCAGAGGCCACGACCGAGGCTTCAGAAGAGACTTCAGGCGCTGATGAGTCCGAGCCATCTGAGGAAGAGACAGCGGCTTCTACTACAACTGCCCCTGCATTTAAGTACGTTGGCATGACCCCTGAAGAGATCTGCGCCCAACTGACGCTCGAAGAAAAGGCAGCTCAGATGATGCAGCCTACATGCTATAACGTCAACGGCAACGAGATGCAATCTCTCTGCTACGGCTCGATCCTCTCAAAGTACAATGATGTCCCTCAGCCGACAGCCGATGAATGGCGTGAATTCGTTGACGGCTACCAGACGGCAGCACTCAACTCCGAGACAGGCATCCCGTTCATCTACGGTCAGGATTCGGTACACGGCGTAAATTTCGCAAGTGACTGCGTCATCTTCCCTCACAACATCAACATCGGTGCCGCAAACGACATCGAGAAGACACGTCTCATGGGCTCCATGGTCGGAAGCGATATCGTGTATACTCATATGCTCCTTAACTTCTCACCTTGCGTAGCTGCAGCACAGGATCCGCGCTGGGGCCGCACATACGAGAGCTACTCATCAGACCCTGCTCTCGTAGACAAGCTCTCAGTCGCATACGTTGAAGGCATGCTCGACGAAGGCGTCGTAGTCTGCGCCAAGCACTTCCTCTGCGACGGCTACACGGTATACGGCACAGGCGAGAAATCCGACGTCGACCGTATCATCGACCGCGGCGACGCACAGATCTCCGAAGACGTCATCAACGAAAACCTCAAGATCTTCAAAGATCTCGTCGACTCGGGCGTCCAGGTCATCATGATCGCACATAATTCCCTGAACGGCGTAAAGATGCACGAAAACGGCGAATACATCTCCAAGATCAAGGACGAGATGGGCTTTGAGGGCTTCATCCTCTCCGACTGGGACTCAATGGAAAAGTGCTCCGGCGCAACACTCAAGGACAACGTCATCCTCTCCGTTAACGCAGGCATCGACATGTTTATGGAAGACGCCAACTACAAGGAGTGCTACGAGTCGATCATCGAGGCCGTCAACGAAGGCAGCATCAGCATGGACCGCATCGACGACGCCGTTACGAGGATCATCAAGGTCAAGATGGATGCAGGCCTCTTTACTGACCCTTATCTCAATAACTTCAAGACAACTTACGAATACAACAGCCCTGAGTCCAAGGATCTGGCCCGCTCACTCGCAGCCGAGTCCTACGTCCCTCTCAAGGCTGACGGCGGCCTTACGATCCCTGAAGGATCCAAGATCTTCATCACAGGACCTGCCGCAAACGACACCGGCGTAATGCTCGGAGGCTGGACCTACCTCTGGCAGGGCATCACCGACGCCGAGCTCTACTTCAAGGCAGCTCCTCAGGCAACAACAGTCCTGAGCGCTTTCAAGAACTCCGACAAGTATGAGGTCGTTACTGACGAATCCAAGATCGGCGAATGTGACTACGTCCTCCTCTGCGTCGGTGAGATCCCTTACGCAGAGTGGAACGGCGATACCGAAGACCTCTCCATCACAGGCACCTGCGGCCTCGACGGCAATGAAGAAGCCATCGAGCTTGCCAAGGAGTCCGGCCTTCCTACGATCACCCTCATCTTCGCAGGCCGCAACGTGATCATCGAAGATTACATCTCCGACTGGGATTCCGTCATCATGTGCTACCTCCCGGGTACCGAAGGCGGCGCCGCTGCTTACGACGTTCTCTCAGGCGATGTCGCTTATAACGGCAAGCTCGCAATGCCTTACTACAAGTCCGTCAAGGACCTCGAAGCAGGCAAGGAGTGGCTGTCGATTGGATTTTCAGCGGCACCTTCCGAGTCTGCCGCTGATTCCGGCGAGACCGCTGACGAAGATGCAGCTTAAGTCTTCTGACATATGAATTTCCGGGCCGCTCTCCGATCTTTGTTCGGAGGGCGGTTCTTTTTGTAACCTTTGGTTTACATTTGCATTCACGTGAACTCTGAAACGCAACCTTTTGTTTCGTTTTCGCGCTCGAAAAGGTGTTACTTGTAGACATAACGTTACAAAATGCTTGAAAATACGGGCCTTTCGAAAAAAAACGAAACCTTTGGTTTACATACAAGGCGTTTTCGAGCCCTATTTGTATACAAAAGGTTTCATTTTGACCGGTTGCGACGCGGCGAAGGAAACATTTGGTTACATTTTGCGCTTCAGGTGCGGTCAGAAAACGTAGATAATGCCCAGGATCTCGACGCCGATGAGCAGCGCGAGCATAACGATGAAGACGACGAGGACCACGGGGTTGTAGATATATGCGAGCGAGGAAGCGACGGTGACGTAGCGCACCTGCTTCGGGGCTTTTTTGACAGGCTCGCCTACGGTAGC
>CADCPU010000192.1 GCA_902803365.1 Oscillospiraceae bacterium | reverse complement strand
CTCGCCCTTGTACTTCCATACGGATTCCTTACACTTCTTGATAAACGGCTCAACACCGTAATCCTCGATCTGAGGCTTACCGTTGATTCCGAGCATCTTCTCGACTTCGAGCTCGACAGGAAGACCGTGAGTATCCCAACCGGCCTTAAATGTAACGTTCGCACCCTTCATGGCATTGAATCTAGGGATCAAGTCCTTGATTACACGTGTCTTAATATGTCCGATATGAGGCATTCCGTTTGCCGTCGGAGGACCGTCGTAGAGTGTGAAAGTCGGCGCACCGTCCTTCGCAGGTCTGATCGACTTCTTGTAGATATCATTTGCCTTCCAGAACTCGAGAACTTCCTGCTCGCGCTCCTTGAACTTCATGTCGGTAGATACTTTTTTGTACATACTAAGCCACCTTTTCTTATATTTTTAATTTTATTAACCTTTTAATAGTCAGACTCACGGATTTTCCGCAATAAAAAACGCCTCAAGTCCAACTCAGACATTGAGACGGTCTAAACCGCGGTACCACTCAATTTGCGGATAAACTATCCGCCACTCACAGATTCTGACAAATCCTTCACCCTAACGCGGCAACTACGGATACAATCTACTCAGAAAGGCATCAGCCGTTCTATTCGGTGTATCGACTCGGAAGCGATAGTCACTTGGCAGACCGTAGTATCAACTCTCAGCAAACGTTGACTCTCTGTGAGGACAGTTCAACCGGACCTTCTTCGTCTCAGTCTTTATATATATCGGTAGAATATACAAAGTTTATATTAATGTCAATAGTAACTATATTAAGGACTGATATTATTCATTCAGGATAATTACCTGCCCTTTTCCGAAAAATAATGCTTTACGAATCAAAGTTTTGCTTTATAATGTTTGACAGTGATAAAAACGCAAAGACGCGGAGGTAAACATGGCGATCGATCTGATGCACCCACATCTCAATATCGTTACTTCATGCATTTGCCTTCCTTCCCCGAGCGGAAGTGTTCTTTGTTTTCTTTTTTAATTGGAAGTCAGTATTTGTACTGGCTTTTTTTGTTAGCAAAAAAATATGAGTGGAGGTCAGACAATGGGTAAAAGAGAAGACATCAAAAAGGTATTGATCATCGGTTCCGGCCCAATCATCATCGGTCAGGCATGTGAGTTCGACTATTCGGGTACACAGGCTTGTAAGGCTTTGAGACAGCTCGGTTATCAGATCGTGCTCGTAAATTCAAATCCTGCTACGATCATGACAGATCCGGAGATCGCTGACATTACTTACATCGAGCCGCTTAACCTTAAGAGACTTGAGCAGATCATCGAGAAGGAGCGTCCGGATGCGATACTCCCTAACCTTGGCGGTCAGTCAGGTTTGAATCTTTGCTCCGAGCTTAATCAGGCAGGCGTTCTTGATAAGTACGGTGTAAAGGTCATCGGTGTTCAGGTTGATGCCATCGAGCGTGGTGAGGATCGTATCGAGTTCAAGAAGACAATGGATAAGCTCGGTATCGAGATGGCAAGAAGTGAGGTTGCTTATTCTGTTGAGGAGGCACTCGCTATTGCAGACAAGCTCGGCTACCCTGTTGTCTTGAGACCTGCTTACACAATGGGTGGCGCAGGCGGCGGCCTCGTATATAACACGGAAGAATTGAAGACAGTCTGTGCAAGAGGTCTTCAGGCAAGCTTGGTAGGACAGGTCCTCGTTGAGGAGTCCATCCTCGGTTGGGAAGAACTCGAGCTCGAGGTCGTAAGAGACTCCAAGGGTCAGATGATCACAGTATGCTTTATCGAGAATATCGACCCTCTCGGTGTCCATACAGGTGACTCTTTCTGTTCTGCTCCTATGCTCACGATCTCCGAAGATCTCCAGAAGAGACTCCAGGAACAGGCATATAAGATCGTTAATGAGGTTCAGGTCATCGGCGGTACTAACGTACAGTTTGCTCATGATCCGGTATCCGACAGGATCGTTGTTATCGAGATCAACCCTAGAACATCAAGATCTTCCGCTCTCGCATCCAAGGCTACGGGCTTCCCTATCGCACTCGTATCCGCAATGCTCGCTTCGGGACTTACTCTTGACGAGATCCCTTGCGGCGTAAACGGCACACTCGATAAGTATGTTCCCGGCGGAGATTATGTTGTTATCAAGTTTGCAAGATGGGCTTTCGAGAAGTTCAAGGATTCACAGGACAAGCTCGGCACACAGATGAGAGCAGTCGGTGAAGTAATGAGCATCGGTAAGACATATAAGGAAGCATTCCAGAAGGCCATAAGATCCCTCGAGATCGGCAGATACGGCCTCGGTTTTGCAAAGAACTTCCACGAGATGAGCAAGGACGAACTCATCGAACACTTGGCCTATGCTACATCCGAGCGTCAGTTCATCATGTACGAGGCACTCCGTAAGGGTGCTACGGTCGATGAGCTTTTCGAGCTCACAAAGATCAAGCACTACTTCATCGAGCAGATGAAAGAGCTTGTTGAGGAAGAAGAAGCACTCCTTGCAAACAAGGGTCAGGTCCCTTCAAAGGATGCTCTCGAAAAGGCTAAGAAGGACGGTTTCTCTGACCGTTACCTCGCTAAGATCCTCGAAGTCTCTGAGGATGACATCAGAAATGCAAGACTCGGCTTCGGTATCGAGGAAGCTTGGGAGCCTGTACACGTAAGCGGCACAAAGGACAGCGCTTACTACTACTCCACATATAACGCTCCTGACAAGACAACAAGTTCAAACAACAAGAAGATCATGATCCTCGGCGGCGGTCCTAACAGGATCGGTCAGGGTATCGAGTTCGACTACTGCTGCGTACACGCTGCTTTCGCTCTCAAGGAGATGGGATTTGAGACTATCATCGTTAACTGTAACCCTGAGACAGTATCCACAGACTACGATACATCCGATAAGCTCTACTTCGAGCCTCTTACACTCGAGGATGTCTTGAGCATCTACAACAAAGAAAAGCCTCTCGGCGTTATCGCTCAGTTCGGCGGTCAGACACCTCTGAACCTCGCTAACGACCTCAAGAGAAACGGCGTTAAGATCCTCGGTACTTCACCTGAGATCATCGATATGGCTGAGGACCGTGACCTCTTCCGCGCTATGATGGAAAAGCTCGAGATCCCTATGCCTGAGGCAGGTATGGCTGTTAACGTAGAAGAAGCTCTCGAGATCGCAGATCGCATCGGCTACCCTGTTATGGTACGTCCTTCTTACGTTTTGGGCGGCCGCGGAATGGAAGTCGTAAACGAGCCTGAGTCACTCAAGAAGTATATGGCTGCAGCAGTCGGCGTAACACCTGATCGTCCGATCCTTATCGACAGATTCCTCCGCCACGCTACAGAGTGCGAGGCTGATGCTATCGCAGACGGCAAGCACGCTTATGTACCTGCAGTTATGGAGCACATCGAGCTTGCAGGCGTTCACTCCGGTGACTCAGCTTGTATCCTCCCTTCCAAGAACATCCCTGCAGATCTCGTTGCTACGATCAAGGAGTACACGAGAAAGATCGCTGAGGAGATGGGCGTTGAAGGTCTCATGAACATGCAGTACGCTATCGAAAACGGCAAGGTATACGTTCTCGAGGCTAACCCTCGCGCATCCCGTACTGTACCGCTCGTATCCAAGGTATGTAACGTCAAGATGGTCAAGCTCGCTACAAAGATCATGACAAGAGAGCTTACAGGTGAGACTTCCCCTATCGAAGGCATGAAGGAAGTTCATCCTAAGTACTATGGTGTTAAGGAAGCTGTCTTCCCGTTCAACATGTTCCAGGAGGTTGACCCTGTTCTCGGACCTGAGATGAGATCCACAGGTGAGGTCCTCGGTCTCTCAACAGATGTCGGAGAAGCTTACTTCAAGGCTCAGGAAGCTACACAGACTAAGCTCCCTACAGAAGGAACAGTCCTCTTCACTGTATCTGCAAAGGATAAGCCTGAACTCGTACCGATCGCCAAGAAGTTTGAGGAGTGCGGATTTGATATCGTTGCTACAGGCAGCACATTCGATCTTCTCTCATCTAACGGCATCAAGGCTACAAAGATCAACAAGATGCAGGAAGGCCGTCCGAACATCGTAGATGCTATGATGAACGGCAAGATCCAGCTCATCATCAACACACCTGCTGCTACGGCAGATGAGAAGCTCTTCGATGACAGCTATGTAAGAAAGACAGCCATTAAGGCACGTATTCCTTACATCACGACAATGGCTGCTGCTAAGGCTGCTGCTGACGGTATCTACACTGTTATCAAGGAAGGCGAGATCGGAGTTAAGTCACTCCAGGATATCCACGCTTGTATCGAGTAAGATACCTGTATAAAATGAACTTATTAAACGGATCCTTCGGGGTCCGTTTTTTATTGGAAGAGATAACACATTTTTACCGCAAAACACTGTATTTTCCCTGTTGACTTTTCTATTCTACTTGTATAGAATCTAATCAGTTCTACAAGATTAGAATTGAGAGGAGAAGAAAAACTATGAAACATACAAATAAAAGTAAGAAGCTCACTGCCGGAATGCTTGGTACAGCTTGTCTCATCAGCCTGTTCTCAGGTGTTGCAATGGCAGACGCCAACGTATCGATGAAAGACGGCACCGATTACATTAAGATCGAACTGAACAAAACATATAAAGGCGAGAAGGATTTCACTTATTTCACGTTTACACCTGAAGAAACAGGCGCTTACCTCTTGGATATGACTGACTTCAACGACGAATTGGATTACCCGACCTTTGCCTATTCATTAACAGACGACACAGCTCTTATGTTTTTCACCAAGGGGGATGACTCCTATGGTGTTTTCGAGAAAGGAAAAGAATACTTTATATCTGTAGGCAACAGCGATGAAATGCCTTATGAATTCACTTTGAAAAAGGCTGACTTCGGAGCATCAATAGCCGAGTATTATACCGTCAAGTACGGAGAGAAAATCACACTCAAACCTACCGTTATCGGCAAAGTCGCTAAGTATGAATGGTACGATCCTTCTATGAAGCTTATCGGAACTGATAAGGAACTTAACCTTCAGCCCTCAACAGACAGCGGTACCGCCTATACATGTAATGTTACCTTTGAAAACGGAGAATCATCCATACTTTACTTCTTCATCGAGGTTGAATTTGATTTTAATGCCGCGATCATAAGAAAAGGCAGCGAAGACCAGCCGGTAAAACCAAACGAGACTTTTGAACTCGAAATACTGACATCAGGTTCTTACAAGGCTCCTTTCACATATCAATGGAGCAAGAACGGTGAAGAGATCAAAGGAGCAACAGGAAAAACTCTTAAATCTTCTACCGATACAGCTGCACTATACAGTTGCGAGATAACAGACGATAAGGGAAACTGTTTTGTATATACATATAACGCATTTATCGAAAACGGTTACTTCTACGCATCTTGTGAACCTGTTTCTGCGAAAAAAGGCTCCGATGCAACTCTCAAACTCGATATTAAAAACGAAGGCGCAAAAGGCCTTACTATCGAATGGTACGACGAGGAAGGCAAACTCGCAGGAACCGGAGAAACATTAACAGTAAAAAATATACAAGAGACACAGTATTTTACTTATAAAGTAACTGATCAATACGGAAAAGTTGATTCGTCTTACGTAAGAGTTATGGTAGAAAACCATCTCAAGATCGAAACAGTACCTACTAATCCTATCTATATCGGTAACGCAACTTCGGTTGAACTCAAAGTAAACGTTACAGCCGACGAGATGGACGGTATGAAATATGATTGGTTTATCTATTCAGATGATAACCCCGGATTCTCGATCTCTGATACTCCTACAATCACAGTTTCTGATATCACGGGAAATTTCACCGCAGATTGCTATATAACTGATAAATACGGAACAAGAGAAGATGTCGCTTTCTTTGTACATACAGGTGAAGATCCGGAAGCTAAGGTCAAACCTTTTGTAGATCGTTGCTATAAATATATCCTCGGAAGAGAGAATACCAGCGGCGGATACTGGACAGACGCACTTATGAATAGACAGATGAGCGGAGCTGAGGTAGTAAGAGGTTTCCTCTACAGTCCCGAATTCGTCGAGGCTAATGTCTCTGACGATAAGTATATCGATATCCTCTACAAAACCATCCTCGACCGCGATTGCGATACTGACGGAAAGGCATATTGGATGTCACAGCTCTCATCAGGAACGATGGATCGATTGACTGTTGCAAACGGTTTCTTTGATTCACAGGAATGGATCGATCTCTGCGCTCAGTACGATATCAGATCCGGCAGCACAAAGGATAACAAGACATTTGAACCATCAGAAAAAACAAATGCTTTCGTAGAGCGTATGTATACGAAGGCACTCGGACGTACATTCGATGAGGAAGGCAAGAGATACTGGGCTAATGAACTTGCTAATTTCAGGATCTCCGGCGAGCAAGTCGCACTTGCATTCTTTATGAGCGAAGAGTTTATCAACAGCAATATCAGCGACGATGAATTCGTAAATCGTCTTTACTTAACATTTATGGACAGAAGCGCTGATCCTGAAGGATATCATTACTGGATAAATGCTCTTGCTTCTTCAGAACAGACAAGAGAATCTGCTGTTCTCGGCTTCGCAAGATCATACGAATTCGAAAGCCTCTGTAAAGACTCAATGATCAAGCCGTATTTTGAATAAGAACAAATCGTCTGTTGAATCAATATAAAAGTAACCTCGGCCCGGCCGGGGTTATTTTTTATATTCTGTCTTCTAACCAATATCGATGTAAGCAAGGCTCTTGATCTTAAGGTCACTAAGAAGTTCATATTGAATACAGAAGGCAAACTTACAGGTTTAAGAGTATCTCCTACTGTTCTCAATATATTGATCAATAACAGGATCCGTAGTAATGGTAAATCTACTGAATACAGATATTACAAAAACGGTACCTCGATCATTATTACTTAAGTCAAAATAGGGGCTGTTCACGATGCATATCGTGACAGCCCTTTCTTATATCCGAAAACAATTATGATTGAAACAGCTTCCAAGGCATCTCATCTCGAATGTCGAGTTTAAACTCCATATGCTCACGTGTCGTAGGATGATCAAATCCAAGGGTAAATGATTCAAGTGCGATATCTCCCTTGTAAAGGCCGCTTCCGTAGCGAGCATCTCCAAGAAGCGGATGTCCGACATGACACAACTGGGTCCTGATCTGATGAGATCTTCCGGTATGAAGGTCGATCTCTACAAGAGACACTTCCCTTCCCTTATACTCAGTCGTGGCAATAACGTTATATGAGAGCTTAACAGGCTTGGCATCTTTTGGGGCCTTGCCCGGTTCAAATATCCTGGTATTGTTTGTCTTTGGATCTTTGAGCGCGTAATGAGACAGCGTTGCCGACTTTTCCTTGAATGATCCTTCAACTACCGCACGATAACGCTTTGTGACTTTTCGATCGCGTATCTGTTCGCTGATCCTGGAGGCGCACTTACTCGTCTTTGCAAATACCATGAGTCCTGATACAGGACGATCGAGTCGATGCAAAAGACCGAGATAGACCGCACCCGGCTTTTGATACTTTACTTTGATGTAGTCCTTAAGAAGAGTAAGCATATCGGGCGCAGGAGAACCGTCTGCCTGAGACAATACACCTGCAGGCTTAACCGCAACGATAAGATGATTATCTTCAAAGATGATATCGGGCGTATCCATCAGTAATTACCCGATGTCCAGCGAGCGGTCGCACCGCACGGTAAGTATATTCCCATCTGTGTTACCGGAAGACAGAGTTCTTCAGCATCAACGACACCGCCATGCTTTTGAGCAACAGCAAGCGTCAAGACATCACCTGATGCCTGAGCAGTGATCTCTGATGCATATGAACTTATGATATAGAACAGCGGATCATCGGACAAAAGCTGTTCGCATTTACAAGTCAGATCATAAAGAGCTTCTTCGAGCTTCCAAAGCTCACCCTTAGGTCCCCTGCCGTATGCCGGAGGATCCATTATAATACCGTCATATTTACGACCTCTTCTGATCTCACGATCGACAAATGACATACAGTCTTCCGCGATAAAACGGATATATGCATCCTCAAGACCCGAAAGTGAGACATTTGTCTTTGCCTTTGCGATCATACCCTTGGATGCATCAACATGAACTGTCTCTGCGGCTCCGTGAGCCGCGCATGCGATCGTAGCACCGCCCGTATATGCAAAGAGGTTCAAGATCTTTATATCGTTCCTTCCGCTCTTTACCGCACGTTCGATAAGATCACCGCAGAAATCCCAGTTGGATGCCTGTTCCGGGAAAAGTCCCGTATGCTTGAACGACGTCGGCTCGATCAGGAATTTGAGTTTCTTACCGAGTGAATCATATGTGATGTTCCAATTGGAAGGCATGGACTTGATACGTGTCCATGAACCGCCGCCTGTCTGGCTCCTGTTATAGAGAGCATGCGGCTTCGGCCATTCGCTGAGCTTGGGCCATACAGCCTGCGGATCCGGACGATCGAGATAGATATCACCCCATCGCTCATACTTGGCGCCACCGCCTGCATATATAACTTCAAAATCTTCCCAATTATCAGCTACGAACACCTGTAACGTCCTCCATTATCTGACTAAGAGCGGTTCTGTCACCGCGATCTGCTCATCATTATACAACAGTTCCATCGTATATTTTCCGGATTCGAATTTATTTATCCCGAGTGTCTCTGCCGAGAAATCGAAAATGCTTATTACCGAAGACTTGAGTTCAGTCTCAGAAGATCCAAGTATCGAATTATCCGGGCCGCGGAGCACACATTTAAACGTTCCCGATATCGGTCTGGAAAAATAGAATGCACACTGCAGAGCGATCGGATCAGAGATGGAATCACTGTTCAACGGGATAGCGAGCATCGGGTCGTACCATATCGGATCAACAACAAATTCAGAATAATACTGAGCATTGGGATTTACAGGTTCGCCATTCTCGTTAAGGATCCCGAGAGATGCATAAGGTTCCATAACTTTAGAGATCCATTCATCAAACGATACGAATTCCCAATTGCCGTCAACGTATTTGATATCAAGTTCTACCGTGGAACTTACGATATCCGCTTTCTCTATCTCATCGATCCATTCCTCGTATGTCCTGAACTTGTCGATATCTTCGATGGAACTCAGATCATGGTAGTAAATGATCGTATCGACAGTACCTTTATTGCCTGATGATGCCACTTCGATCAGATCGAGATCAAAGTCAGGCTCATATGTCTTATTGAACAGTTTCTTCTGCTCCGCCAAAAGTTCAGGAGTCTTGACTTCAGCATAGTTTTCGAGACAGGAAATAAAGCTGTTGTCAGAATCCATGCTCAGCTCGAATTCCTCAACAAAACGCTCAGCTTCGTGAGTACGAAGCGCGTTAGTGAACTTGCTGCAACCGGAGAAAAACACGCAAGCCAAAATGACTGCACTTAAAACACCTGTTCTTCTGCTCATACGCCCTCACTGTAAGATGTCACGACATTTATGGTCGAAGAGCAGATAAGAGCTTCGTCCTCATCATAACATTCAAGAGTATATTCGCCTTCAAATTCATTAAGAAGACAGGACTTCGGATATATGACTATCGAGGCAAAAAGACCTTTCTGCTCGATGCTGTCCTCATAGATGATATTTCCTTCAGAATCAAGGAGCACGTATGCTACAACCATCTCTCTGTTTATATCCCTCAAGAAAATGTCAAACTCCAGGATCTCTTTGTATGCATAATACCAATCGAAAAATGACACAGCACTCAAGAGTCTGCTGTCGCCTTCTTCAAATGACATATCAAAGCCTTTATTGATATTGGAACATTGACAAGAACAACTGTAGAATGCCTCCTCGCCTATCTTATAGGTGAATTTGTAAGTTCCTTTCTTAAGATACTTTCCGGAGGATACAGGAGCCATATCGTCGAGTGCTGTTAATGAATTTACCAGATATGTCTCGTCATTCTTCTTGAGTTCCGAAAGAGCATAAGTTCCGATGATCTTACTGTTGTGCATTATCTCACAGGATACAAGACTCCAATCAAGATCAGAATCATGATCTATCAGAAGCTCGCACTCGATCCCGACCGTATTTACATAATCATGAGTGTCCTTATAGTATTCACCGCAATCATACCAATTGACCGAAGTTACAGCTGAGGCATATTCAGCCAGGGTCGCGGAATTATCGGCAGGTTCTGTCTCGATCACTGAAGGATCTGTCTCGTGAACAAACGCATCCAATACGTCTTCCTCTTTTACATCCTTCCAGATACAGATTGTCTCAACAAGTTCATCCTGCGAACTGATATACCAATAATCATTCTTATATTCGAGATTAAGAGTAAGATTTGTCTTCTTAACATCCGCATTGGGAGCCTTGATGGCGGAAGCAAGCTCACCGACAGTCTTAAACTCACCATAATTCAGGATCTTACCAAAGTCCACCATCGTCACGGAACACTCGACGGTTGCCTTATTGTCCTCTATCTCGATACTATCCTGATCTAATATAAGATTGGTCGTCATAAGAGTATTCTTTGCGATAGTCGTCATATCTTCGCCGTATATCTTAAAGAGGATATAGTTATCGAAAAGACGAGAGGTCCTCTCACTGTTAGGATCAAGGCAATACGACAGATATGTTCTCTTGTTTCTGCTTACAATGGCATCAAAGGAATTATCGATGATATCACGGATATCCTCCTTTGAATTCATGTCATTCTTACGGAATCTGAATGACGAACAGCCGGCCGCTACCATTACGGTAACAGCCAGTAAAACAGCTATCGTTTTTTTCAGATCGATCCTGAACATCAAAAATAGAGAAACCTCCGCTTATTCATTTACAGAACATGATTCATCAATGATCACGTTCTCTTCAAAATCGTATACTACGATCCTGTAAGTACCGCTCGGCAAAGGACCGCCGTCAGTGAACCAGTATGAACTGTAGCCGCACCAGTAAATGCCCAGGAATGAGGACGATTCAAATATATCGGCATGATAGATGACTTCACCATCATAGATAAGATCATAATAAAGTTCATTACTCCAATCTACGTTGGAATCATTGAATTCGATCATCAGCTGGATCTCTGTCGTATCATCATACTCTGCAGCCCTGCTGTTGTCATTGTGATTCCAATAATAATCCTCAATGTAATCGTTATAGTTGCGTACAAAGTCAAAATGCTGATCATTCCAATCTATAACATCGATCAAGACCTTCTCAAAATCCTCAAGATACCAAAGATCATCCATGTAAACGCACTCAACGTGAACCTTACTTGAAGCAACCTTATCATAATCCTTAAGCCTATTCAGGAAGTCTTTTTTGTCGGAAGATGCTTTGCTCTTATAAAGAGACATATAATCGACGTGCTCAAAAGTAACATCGAACTCGCCTTCCTCATTCTCGTATGAACCCATTATCGAGTTCTCGTCGATATCAAATGTGAGCGTACTGAGGATCTGTTCGCTTATCTCACGATCTACTGAATCCCAAGCAGGATTATCATAGTAATAATCAAGAGTGTCATTGAATTCGCGTGAAGAGATCTTCTTAAGATAGGAACAGTCTTCTATCTTCTTATAATCACCTTTTACAACGTAATCACATACCATATCGGCAAAATCACTTAATGTATCGTCTGCTGTTTCCTTATTCGCATTGCAGCCGCTCAATAAAGAGAGCGACAAAATAAGAGCAATCAGAACTGCACTTACCTTTTTCATATCTGTTTTCTCCATCCTTTAAATGTTAGTATTATAACATTAATCTGTCGAATAGCACGCAAAGTACTGAAGTATTTGGATTTTAACATTAACACTCATTCAAAAAACGTGGCAAATATGGAATATTTATGTCGAATTTGGAGTTATATTGAAATTTTTTTCATATTTTAGAAATGCAAAACGGGACTTTTAATATATAATTAATACATTGGGTAATATGTACTTATGTTAAGTGTCGGAACATAACATAGCTGAAAACAATTCAAAGGAGATATATATATGTCACAAACACCACACATCCTCATCTGTGATGACGATCCGGTTGTACACGAGTCATTGGGACTCTATCTTGAGAACGAGAGATTTACTTACTCGGACGCTTACGACGGCAAAGAGGCTCTTGCCATGATCGCTGATTCCAAGCCGGATCTTATTCTTTTGGACGTAATGATGCCTGAACTTACGGGACTTGAAGTTTGCCGCGAAGTCAGGAAGACATTGTCAACACCTATCATATTCCTCACTGCAAAAGGTGAAGAGATCGACAGAGTCGTAGGACTCGAGCTCGGTGCAGACGACTATATCGTTAAGCCATTCTCACCTCGTGAAGTAATCGCGAGGATCAAGGCCGTATTCAGGAGAAGCAATGAGTCTCCTGAGGTTTCCAATATCTTGAGATTCGAAGGTCTCGAGATCAATCTCGACAATTATCAGATCAAGGTCAAGGGCGAGGTTATCCCTTGCACACCTAAGGAAGTTGAGATCCTCCATCTTCTTGCATCCCATCAGGGACAGGTTATGGGCAGAGATCAGATCCTCCAGGATATCTGGGGTTATGACTTCAATGGTGACCCGAGAACAGTTGACACACATATCAAGCGTATCAGACAGAAGGTATTCCTCGAAGGAGCACCTTGGAGCATTCAGACAGTATACAGCGTAGGATATAAGTTTGAGGTCAGCTGAAGATGTTCAAAAGTGTATTGCTGCGTAAGACCATCATTCTTCTGTTGG
>CADCPU010000191.1 GCA_902803365.1 Oscillospiraceae bacterium | reverse complement strand
TCTGGGTTGAACTTGAAATTACTTCTTGCGCTTCTTGGTGATCACTATGATCGCGACTGCTGCTCCTGCGAGTATTATTGCTGAGCCTGTGCAGATCAGGATGATCTTGATTAGTGAAGTCGAAGACTTCTTTCGTGGTGTATAGTGATCGTCATTGTCCTCGAAGACTGTCGGGCGGTCCTCTTCTTCAGTAGGGCGCGGCTTGTTTGTCGGAGTAGGATCAGGGATCTCTTCAAAGCGGGCTGTGATCGTCATGTCTGAATCAACGGTAACAGTGTGGATCTCTTCGTCTGAGATGAGAGTCTCGCCGTCGTACCAGCCAAGGAACTTGAAATCCTTGGAGATGTAGGTTGCTACGAGTTCGACTGAGTCACCCGGCTTGACCATGGACTCGCCGATGACATTTGGTGCTGCTTTCTTGATGTTGCCTGCGACCTCTACGTCAAGAGCACAGTATGTCTCCGGATGCTCGTATTCGAGCCAGGCGAGGACTGTTGCGGGCATGTGACCACAGAAGATGTAGTCGGTCTGAGCAAAGAGTGTCGAGGTTATCGGGAGCTCGGCAGTCTTGATGCCTGAGGCGTTATTCTTGCCGAAGTCCTTGCGGATGAGGCGGCCGAAAAGACGGAGGAGGTTACGCATGTGTTCCTTGTCGGGCACAGCCTTGTTAGGGACGACCTTTTTGAGAAGCTCATTAAAGCCTTCGATGGTCTTGTCATAGTCCTGGTTAACAGATACGGCGTCAAGTGCAAAATCGAAGATCAGTGAGCCGGCATCCTGTTCGAAGGATTCGGTAAAGTCTTCAAAGCCGGACTCGTTGCCGTAGAGATACTGAAGGAAGTATCCGAAGGAATCAGCGTATTCGTCGCAGAAGACTTCGCGGCTGCACATGCCACGGATAGGTGAGAGGTCTTTGGAGGCGCGGGCTTCGTTAACGAAGTCGGTGTCGTCGTTTTCGAGAAAAGAGATAAGCTTGTCGTAGTATTCGACAAGGCCGTACTGTGTCTTGGCTTCTGCTTCGAAGACGCCGCCTATGCCGATGAGCGAACTCTTGTTGATGCGCTTTATCGAAAAGGTCCTGTCGCCGTAAACGAGGTCCGGGTGAGCGGTGTCGACGGACGGGAGCGAGGATGCCTTGTCAGGGGAGCCGACGGTGATGGTTGTGCCGTGGCGGCCGAAGCCCCAATCTTCAGGGAACATGCGCTGGATGATGTCCATTGAGTTTACGATGTTGAAGACGGTCTTGATCGGCTTGGGGTTGACGGTTCCGTTCGGTGCGCTGAATGTGTAGACGCAGAGGTTGTCCTCGTCGTAGCCGGACTCGATGAGCTTGTTGGCTGCAAGGTATGCGATCGTGCCGCCGCGGGAGTAGCCCTGCATCCAGATGAGGGTGTCATCGTCGAGGTCGTACTTTTCCTTGTAGTCAGAGAGGAAAGAGACGAGGCGGTCTGCGTTGGTGTCAAAACCTTTGTGGTCTCCGCTCTTGCCGACGTCGAAGTTGCTGGCCCATTCAAGCCTGTAGTTGACGCCGCGGGCGGTGAGGCAGATGAGCTCGTGGTTGACGCCGTTGATGCGGATCTGCTTGTGGGCAGCGGACAAGCCTACGTTGTCTGCTTTGTCGTTACCGGTGTAGCCGTCGTTCTGCTCGATGCCGTAGAAACCCATCTCGGAGTACATCGAAGAGACCGCGCCGGCTTCAGCTGCTGCGGCGGAGAGGACGCAGGAAATCTTGGCGAGCGGCCAGAAGATGCTGTGCGGGTCGGTCGCGAAGAAGGTGTCGCTGTAGTAGTAATCGTAAGTGCAGCCCTGCACGGAGACGCTGCCCGTAACGGTGGTGCGGGTGTCTGCTGAGGGCGTTTTCGAGGTCGCGAAAAAGATAGTCGCGATAAGGATTATTGATGTAAAGATCTTAATTAAATTTTTCATACCGATATTATACAAAATGCGCTGTGAGGGCGCAATTTGATAAGTGGCATTTGAGACCGCTATGTTATAATTATGTGGTATGTATTGTTTGAATGATCGAAAGGAGATCGAGATGAAGAAAAGTGTGGTTTGGGCTGCATCGGCTGCTGTGGCGGTCGTTATGACAGCAAGTTTGGGTTGCTTTACGGGTTCTGCGGTTCTTGCAGATGATGATAAAACGACAGAGGATATGGTCGATGAGTTTGTCACCAATATCGATAACGGCACTTTCCCTGATAATAATTTCAGAGAGTATGTTAAGAAATACTGCGATGAGAATAAGGACGGTGTCCTGACCAAGAGTGAAGTCAACGCGGTCGAGAATATCGCATGTACAGAATCCGGCATAAAGAATTTTAAGGGTATTGAGGTCTTTCCGGAGATCATCACACTCTATTGCGATAAGAACAGTCTTACTGAACTGGATGTTTCCAATAACACGAAGCTTGAGAATATCTACTGCGATTCAAATAAGATCGCAAAACTCAATCTCGGCAAGGCTGAGAATCTGAAGTTCCTCTCGGCCGGCGGAAACAAGATCACCGAGCTGAAGATAAGCGGACTTAAGAATATCGAGACAGTATATATCGGTCAGAATCCTATCACAGTCATCGATTGCTCCGGTTGCGAGAACCTCGTCGAACTTAAGACTCAGAGCTGTGACGAGATAAAGACGGTCAATGCTGAAGGCTGCGCAAAGCTCCTCGAGATCGGCATCTCCGATTCTAAGCTCGAGGAACTCAACGTCAAGGGTTGTAAATCCCTCATAAGCATCTTGTGCGCTAACGACAAGCTCAAGACGATCGATGTAACGGATTGTGCTTCTTTGGAGTTCTTGTCCTGCACGAATAACGAACTTACCGAGATCAAGCTCGGCAAGCACGACAAGCTCGAGTCGCTCTATCTGAACGACAACAAACTCACTTCTTTGGATATCACTCAATGTAAGTTCCTCTGGGATATCGTAAACAAGGAAAAGCGTGAGACATTTAACGACGAGTATTATTGCTTCACTGATGAGAAGGGTGACGTAATCCTCTTTTCATACGATAACAACTGCGTTCTCAAGGACTATGTCGTAACGACCAAGGACCTCGGTGCTGATAACGGTACGGTAGGCGACTTTGTCGAGAGGCTTTATACGGTAGCTCTTGCACGTGCTTCGGAGCAGGAAGGTAAGGATTATTGGATCGGCGAGCTCGAAAAAGGCATCAGGACAGGCGGCGACTGCGGAATCCTATTCCTCCTGAGCGATGAGTTCAAGGCCAGAAACTTAAGTAACGACGCATTCGTTGAGACTTTGTATGTAACATTCTTCGGACGTGACTCTGAAGGCGATGGTAAGGCATATTGGGTAAAGAACATGGAATCCGGTGCCTTCACCCGCGAAGACGTAATCATGAGATTTATGGATTCAGCCGAGTGGTGCGACATCTGCGCGGGCTACAGTGTAAGATCCGGCGCGGTTACCGGCAAGGCATCCAAGCCTTCACAGAAGTCCCTTGATTTTGCAGAGAGACTTTACACATGCTGTCTCGGACGTAAGGCAGATAAGGACGGTCAGGAATACTGGGCGCTCCAGCTTACAAACAGTGAGGCTACGGGAACGGCCGTTGCTGCACAGTTCTTTATGTCCGAAGAGTTCATGGGACTCGGTGCGACAAACGGAACCTATGTATACAGGCTCTATAACACATTTATGGATCGTGACGCTGACGATGCCGGTGCTGATTACTGGATCTCCAGACTTGAAGCAGGCGAGTCACGTTTTGATATCCTTGTAGCATTTGCTCAGTGTCAGGAGTTCACTGACCTCTGCAACAGCTACGCTATCATTCCTTAATCATTTGGAGAGTTTATGCTATTTGAAGATCTGAAGGAAACGCCGATCTGGGAAGACGGCGAATACGACTATAAGGCTGCGTACGGATTTGCTCCGAACATCAGGCCGCTCATCCACGAAGACGATAAGGTAAGACCGGCAATGCTCGTTATCCCGGGCGGCGGCTACTGCTTTGTCACTCCGTCGGAGAGCCAGAATATCGCGGAGGAGTTCTATAAGAGAGGTTTTAATACCTTCGTCCTCTGTTACACGGTCGACATTACGATGTCGGTCCCGCTCAAGGATCAGCCGCTTAAGGACGCCGTCCGCGCAATGCGCTTTATCAGGCATCGTGCAAGTGAGTATAAGATCGATCCGAATAAGATCACTGTCTGCGGTTTTTCTGCCGGCGGTCATGTAGTAGGAAATCTCATGACTCATCACGCAGACGTTAAAGATACCAAGTTTACGGAGTCGGGAAGACCTGATGCTGCTATCTTTGCTTATCCTGTCATTACGACGGGTGAGTTCACTCATCAGTGGTCGGTCCAGGCGCTTCTTGGGACTGAGCCTTCTCAAGATGAGCTTGATTACTATTCTGTAGAGAAGAATATCGCGGACGACAATCCGCCTTGCTTTATCTGGCAGACATTGACTGATAATCTCGTGCCTGTCGAAAACTCGTACCTGCTCGCCAAGGCTTTGAAGGACAAGGGCATCAAGTATGCTCATTATGTTTTCCCTGAAGGTTGGCACGGCCTCTCGCTCCCGAACGAGGATTTCTTTGCGGGCAAGATCGGCGGAGATTTCTGCATGGAGCAGATCTTCAAGGCTGTCGATGCTGTCCGCGAAGGCAAGGGGATCGGCGTGTCCGAAAAGAGACGACAGGAACTTATCGAGCAGTTTGCTCCTAAGGATGAAGGCGAGAACAAGCCGCCGATGCCGCCAGTGCCGCCAAAGTACGACGACATCCTTATGTGGCCTGACCTTGCCATGAACTTCCTGGAAAGACTCGAACTTATCTGATAAATCCAATAACACCGGAGGCCGTACATGACATCTTCTGCTATAACTTTTGGGGAACCCGCCAAGGACTGGAATGAGGCTCTGCCGATAGGCAACGGCCGAATGGGCGCGATGATATACGGCGGCGTGGGGACCGAAGTCCTGCAGCTTAACGAGGACAGCCTCTGGTACGGCAGCGCCAGGGACCGCGTCAATCCTGATGCGGCCGCTGCGATCCCTAAGATACGCGAATATTTAAGAAGCGGTGAGATCTCCAAGGCAGAAGATCTCGCTACTTTTGCTTTGGCTGCGATCCCTGAGGTTCAAAGCCACTATGAGCCTTTGGGCAATCTCTATATCTTGAGCGACCACGAATTTGAAGATGCGGATTCATATTCACGCACGCTCGATATCGCTTCGTCGATCCACAATGTCGAATATTCTGTTGGCGGCTCACGCTACACAAGGGAGACTGTTGCGTCTTACCCTGACCGAGTTATCGCGATCAGGATCCGCGGTGCTGAACTGAATTTTCACACGCAGCTTGCCAGGGGTAATGTCACTTGGGATATGCGTTCCATGAATAAGCAGATCTACCGCCGCCCGGGCTATAACTCTTATATCGACGAGGTCAGGAACCTTAACGGCAACACGACGATCATGACTGGCGTGGCAGACGGCCGCGGTGCCGTTACTTACGTTTGCGGCATAAGGGTCGTTACAGACGGAAAACTCGAGTCGATCGGTTCGTCGCTTATCGTCAGCGGTGCAAAGGAAGCCGTTATATATGTTGCGGCTGCTACGAGTTTTTATTCCGCTGAGCCCGAAAAGGATGTGACAGTGCGCCTTGATGCTGCCGCCAAGAAAGGTTATGACGCGATCTTAAAAGACCACATGGAAGACTACAAAGCTTTGTATGACAGAGTATCCCTGACGCTTCCTTCAGGTGAAGAAGATGTCGTCAGGATGTTTAACTTCGGACGCTATCTCATGATCTCGGGCAGCAGGGAAGGAAGTCAGCCTTTGAATCTCCAGGGCATCTGGAACAAAGATCTGACTCCGATGTGGGACAGCAAGTTTACCATCAATATCAACACGGAGATGAACTATTGGCCGGCTGAGATGACGGGCCTTGGTGAGTGCCACATGCCGCTCTTTGATCTCATAAAGAGGATGTATCCGCGCGGCAGGGAAGTTGCGCGCAAGATGTACGGCACCGAAGGTTTTGTCGCACACCACAATACTGATATATTTGGCGACTGCGCACCGCAGGACGCTTGTCTCAGTTCTTCTTACTGGGTGCTCGGCGCAGCGTGGCTCTCGCTTCATATCTATGAACACTACAAGTATACGAATGATATCTCTTTCCTGAAGGAATATATCGACATAATGCTCGATGCCGCGATCTTCATCGTGAACTTCCTGATCCCGGATAAGGACGGCAAGTATCTTGTGATATCTCCGACGATATCGCCTGAGAACGAGTATCTGTTTGATGATCCCTCCTCTCGAAAAACGAGTTTCTGCCTGTGCGAAGGCTGCTCAATGGACGATCAGATAATAAGCGAATTGTTTGATGTCTGCCTGGATACTGCGGATGATCTGGCGATCTCCGATGACAGAATCGGACAGATTAAAGAGGCGCGCGCCAAGATCCGCCCCGTAAAGCTCACGCGTGACGGCAGGATAGCCGAATGGCATGAAGACTATGAAGAACTGGACAAGGGCCACAGGCATATCTCGCACCTCTTCGGACTGTTCCCGGGACACAGTATCAGAGGCGACAAGGAACTCTGCGATGCGGCGCGCAAGACGCTTGAAGTCAGACTTCAAAACGGCGGCGGTCACACGGGCTGGAGCCGCGCATGGATAATAAATCTCTATGCGGCTTTGGGTGACGGCAACGAAGCTTATGCGCACATAAGGCAGCTGATGGAAAAGTCGCTCCTTCCGAATCTCCTGGACAACCATCCTCCGTTTCAGATCGACGGCAACTTCGGTCTGACTGCAGGCATAGCCAATATGATCCTCGGTGAAGACGGGGAATTCCTGCCTGCGCTTCCGGACAACTGGAAAAACGGCAGCATAAGAGGATTTGTCATCCGTGGCGGCAAGCGTGTCGACCTTGACTGGGAAGACGGTAAAGTCGCTTATTCAAAGGTGTATTGAGACATCAGAAATCTACAAGATAAATGCCGATCGCGATCTTGGTGAACGAGCCCTTTTTCTCGATGTTGTTTACCTTGGCGCCCAAGACCTTGCCCGCGTCCATGAGGCGGGCGAAGACGATGTTGTCCTTTTCCGGTACATAGCCGATCTTGCGGTCCTGCTCGTCGGTTATCTTTATAGCATTGTCGTCGAACTTGTTGTCTTCGCGAATGAGCTTGAGCCCGGAGCCTTCCTTGAGATCGTCCAGGACTGAAGGATCTTTCAGGTGAGTGGTTCCTGCAACGAAAGAATCAAACAGGTGGATCTCTTGGATGAGCGGCTTAAGGAGCGTATCGAGATCCTTGTTGTCGAGTCCCTGTATGAGATCGCCCGTTCCGTTTTTTATTGTGAGTTCCCCATCCATATGAGTGTGATCCCTCCATTCTTTAACATCTGATCGATCGCTGACTGAAGCTGCTCTAAGTATTTGGTATAATTATCGATCTGTTCTTTGATCTCGTCATGCTTAGCCTTGATCGACGCGTCATCCTTGAAGAATTCGATAAAGGTATAAGGCGCGCTGTTCTTGATCCTGTG
>CADCPU010000190.1 GCA_902803365.1 Oscillospiraceae bacterium | reverse complement strand
CCGGCAGACATTGATATCAATAAACTTTCAAAACTCTGCTGGTACGGATTTGACCACGGTGACAGACAGGAATTTACGGACTGGGATAAGTATGACGACAGCAATGACTGGACTCCTGCAAAATCCCATAAGGACTGTGTAGCTGAATGGATGGCACCATCACCTCATGCAACGCATGAATATGATGTTGTCATCGCAGACGAGAATGATGAATATGTGTGCTTCGCGGGAATGTGGTGGATACCTGAAAATAAGCTGGCATATATGGAACCGCTCTGTACTACTCCCGAGCATCGCAGGAAGGGACTTGCCGCTGCTGCGCTTACTAAACACTACCGCAGGATGAAAGCCCTCGGAGCAACGCATATGTCAGGCGGAGGGGATCCTTTCTATGAGAAATTAGGATTTGGAAAAGGATTCCATTTTACGATGTGGAAGAAGCAAGGTTAACAGGGAAGATAACACGAAGATATTATTGGAGGTTCAAGTGGATAGAAACTACATTAGAGATATAAGGAGCAAAGTGGGACACGATAAGTTGATCCTTGCTTTTGCAGGTGGATGTATCTTTAACGACAAAGGAGACGTACTGCTGCAAAGAAGAGGCGACAGCGATAAGTGGGGATTCCCCGGAGGTGCCATTGAACTCGGAGAGACTCCGCAGATGGCGGCTGTAAGAGAAGCTAAGGAAGAGACCGGACTTGATGTAGAAATAGGCAGGATCATAGGTGTCTATACGGATCTTGATATCGTATATCCGAGCGGAGATCAGGCTCAGAGTATAGTTATAGCTTATGAACTCATTCCTGTCGGAGGCGAACTGTTCTGTGATCAGGTGGAGACTAAGGAATTAAGGTATTTCTCAAGAGATAATAAACCTCAGCTGTTTACGAAGTCTCACGATGACCTCTGGAATGATATATTCCGCGCTTGATACGCGGAAGCCTTGTGATATAGCCGTTATGTTATAATCCAAGTGTTGTGTAGGGGGATATGCGTGAATAGGGAATGGTCTGAACAGAATAAGAAGATGCAGTCTCTGATAAAGAAGGCTGACAACTTTGATGAAGGCAAGAAGGTTCTTTGTGAACTTCGAAATGATCTTTGGGATACATTGCTCTCATTTAAGGCGAAGCTTAACAGAGAAGATCTTGACGCCATGCCCTTTATCAATGCTGACGGATATCACAGCAAGAATATCGCTTATTCGATATGGCACATCTTCAGGATAGAGGATATCGTTGCACATACTCTTGTTAACGGAGACGAAGAGGTGTTCATTTCAGGGAACTATCAGAGCCGTATCAACTCTCCTTTGATCACGACAGGAAATGAGCTCGTTAAGGAACAGATCGCTGATTTTACAAAGCAGCTGAACATAGACGAACTGTATTCTTATGTTGCGGATGTAAAGAAGAGTACTGAAGAGATAATACGCAGCCTGACATATAGCGATCTGAAGACCAAGGTATCTGACGAGCGAAAGGATAAACTGATATCATCCGGTGTTGTAAGCACTGATGAGAATGCAGTCTGGCTTATCGATTACTGGTGCAATAAGGATGTCCGTGGTCTTATACAGATGCCTTTTTCCAGACACTGGATCATGCATATAGAAGCATGCTTGAGAATAATGAGGAAGATAGAATGAATAACGAAGCATACATGAGAAAGTGTTATGAACTGGCTATAAGCGCAGGAAAGAAAGGTTACGATACCTTTGGCGCTATTCTGGTCCATAACGGAGAGATATTAGAGGAAGCGGAGAATACCGCTGATTTTGAGAGAAAGATATTTGGTCATGCCGAATTCAACCTTGTACATAAATGTGCAAATAAATACTCAGACGAT
Source organism: Oscillospiraceae bacterium (assembly GCA_902803365.1). The sequence goes on along the minus strand of CADCPU010000190.1, from coordinate 384 downwards.
GTATTAGCTGAATCTGTTCTATACACGAGCTGTGCTCCGTGCGAGAGGTGCCTTGGAGCTATCGCATCACTTGGTGTTCATAAGGTCGTCTGCGGAGTCTCATATAAGGAATTCAGCAAGTTATGTCCTCTTGACTATGAGGAAGTGGACCGTGAGGGTTTGCTAAAGAAACTGGGTATCGACATGACTATTACCGAGTCCGTTCTTGAAGATGAAGGAATGCATGTCTTTGAATGGTGGGGCGGTGAGTATCGCCCGCTGGCAGAACTGATCGCCGAGATGGACGAAGTAAAGCGTAGCCTTAATAAGAATGCTTGATCAGGGAGGCGGAATGGTTAGTTCAGAATCAAAGCGATCGATCCGATATCTGATCCTTGCATTCGT
>CADCPU010000189.1 GCA_902803365.1 Oscillospiraceae bacterium | reverse complement strand
TTTATATATTATTGTTCGGTATTTGATACGGAGTCAACTTTTGTCTCATCCCTGGCGATCACGATCTCATCATTGACACAATCTACCAATGCTACATCGCCCGGAGCAATGATTCCGTCAAGCAAAGCCTCCGAGAATTTGTCCTCGACCATTGCCTGAATGACTCTTCGGAGCGGTCTTGCACCGTACTGAGGATCGTAGCCCTTCTTACCGAGGAGCTTTTTGGCCTCTTCCGTCATCTTGATCTGGATTCCGAGATCATTAACACGCTTTCCGACATTCTTCATAAGCAGGTCAACGATCTTGACGATGGACTCGGAATTGAGCATACGGAAGAATATGATCTCATCCACACGATTTATGAACTCAGGCGAGAAACTCTTCTTAAGCTCATCAAGGACCGTCTTCTTGGCGTCTTCATAACTCTTACCGCCGTAGAGTCCTTCTCTTGAGAGTTCATCTGTATCCGATTCGTCTGCCAGACCAAAACCGATCTTTCTTCCGGCTTCGGCAGTCAGCATCCTTGCTCCTATATTAGAAGTCATTATTATAATAGTATTCTTAAAATCTACCAGTCTGCCCTTACCATCTGTAAGACGACCGTCATCAAGGATCTGGAGCATGCTGTTGAAGATGTCAGGGTGAGCCTTTTCGATCTCATCGAAAAGGACAACGGAGTAAGGATGTCTTCTGATCTTCTCCGTGAGCTGACCGCCTTCATCATATCCTACATATCCCGGAGGCGCTCCGATGAGCTTTGCTACATCGTGCTTTTCCATGTACTCGGACATATCGATCCTGACAAGTGCATTCTCATTTCCGAACATTACGTCTGCCAATGCTCTTGCAAGTTCCGTCTTACCTACACCGGTAGTTCCGAGGAAGATGAACGAACCTGACGGACGCTTCGGATCTTTAAGACCAAGTCTGGATCTCCTTATAGCGCGAGCGATCGCACTTACTGCTTCATCCTGACCGATGACACGAGCCTTGAGTTCATCTTCGAGCGACTTGAGCTTCTCGGCATCAGATTCCGTGATCTTGGATACAGGGATACCTGACCACTTCGCGAGGACCTCTGCGATGTCATCAACTTCAAGCACACCGGTGAAGCCCTGACTGTCAGGCTTATTCTTTTCTTCGATCTCCTTAATGCGGGCTTCGATCTCCTGCTCCTGATTGAAGAACTGCTGAGCCTTCTCATATTCAGTATTTGCTACTGCTGTCTGCTTGAGGTTTTGAACTTCCGCAAGTCTCTTCTTAAGTGTCGAAAGTTCAGTAGAATCCTGGAAGTTGATCCTCTTTCTCGCAGCCGCCTCATCGATAAGGTCGATCGCCTTATCAGGAAGGAATCTGTCAGACAGATATCTTGAAGAAAGTACGACTGCCTGCTCGATAGCCTCATCCGAGATCTTTATCTTGTGATGCTCTTCGTATCTGGGTCTTAATCCCTTAAGGATAAGGATAGCGTCAGCCTGTGAAGGTTCGTCAACAAACACTTTCTGGAAACGTCTCTCAAGAGCCGAATCCTTCTCGATTATCTTGCTGTACTCATCAAGTGTCGTAGCACCGATGATCTGAAGTTCACCTTTAGTAAGCATAGGCTTCATGATATTGGCTGCATCAAGAGAACCGTTGCCGCCGTCACCTGCACCTACGAGAGTATGGATCTCATCTATGAAGAGGATTATGTCAGGGTCGGATGTTGCTTCATCCAAGACTTTCTGTATCCTTTCCTCAAAGTCTCCTCTGTATTTGGAACCTGCGACCATGGAACTTACTTCGATATTAAATACCGTCTTGCCCATAAGTATGTCCGGTACATCGCCTTCGGCTATCTTAAGAGCAAGGCCTTCAGCGATGGCTGTCTTACCGACACCAGGCTCACCTACGAGACAAGGATTGTTCTTTGTACGTCTCGCGAGGATCTGCATGACTCTGTTGATCTCTTCCTCACGGCCGATGACCGGATCGATCTTGCCGTTCTTTGCAAGTTCAGTAAGATTCTTGCCATATTGATCGAGAGTCGGATGCTTGCTCTTGCCTTTTGTCTTGGCAGCTTTGCTGTTATAAGCGCCGAGACGCTCATTTCTTGCACTGATCATAGGGTCCTGATCCGAAAGATCATCATTATTCATCTCATCGCCTGCTCCTGTGAGCATGCTGATGACGGTGCTCCTTACAAGATCAAGATCTACACCCAAGTGCGTGAGTATCTTTGCAGCACCGAAGCTTCTCTTAGTACAGATGACCGCGAGGATATGTTCAGGCGTAATAACTCCTTCGTTTCCAAATCTCTTGGCAAGGATATCAGACTCCGCAAGGACTCGCTTAACATCTACTCGACAATATCTGAGTGCTGCTTCAAAATCTACTGC
>CADCPU010000188.1 GCA_902803365.1 Oscillospiraceae bacterium | reverse complement strand
TACTGGCTCGGAGTTATGTCCTCCGGTGCTGCACGAGCCGATATCGTTTACGGTTTCACACGAAGCCCTGAATTCACAGACAAGTGTATCGAGGCAAGGATACTTCCATTTTAAAACTTACTGAGGGTCGCACAGGCGGCCCTCTTTTTTTGTGTCTTTTTCGTTTTTACTCCCTTATGGCGCAACTCGAAAACACCCCATCACACTTTTACTTCCTACGGAAGTAAAGGCGGGATGGGCCTTTTCGAGCACACTGCATAGGGGAGTAAAAATGTAAAGGCGGCAATATGAGCTGCTCCGTTAGGGAGTAAAAGCAGAGAGTGTGGCCAAGCCGCTGCGGTTGTGACTGCGTGATTATAGTGTTAAGATTTGCATATATACTTTTCGAAAAGAAAAAGGAGAAAGATATGAGAACTCCGACTCTTGAAACAGACAGACTTGTATTAAGACCACTCAGTTTGGATGATGCGCAGGTGGCTTTTGACCGATGGACATCCGATCCTGAGGTTCCGAAGTTTATGCCGTACGAGGCCCATAAGTCGATCGATGACACGATCGAGTGGCTTAGTTCGATCGATAATAACAGCGATACTTCCTATGATTTCGGTATCTGCATCCGTAATGAGGGCAATTACCTCTGCGGTTCTTGCGGACTTTATTATGAGCCTGAAATGAACTGTTTCTCTGTCGGCTACAATCTTGCCAAGAACCGTTGGCGCAACGGATATGGTACAGAAGTTATGCGTGCGCTGGTTGAATTTGGTATTAAAACGCTCAAACAGACGCAGCTATATGCGCAGTACCACGTGGATAACGTTGTCTCGGGCCATGTGCTCCGTAAGTGCGGCTTTGAGGACGTAAGCCGCGGTACAGCCCTGAAATTTGACGGCGTAACGACTTATCCTGTAATAAAGCTCCGCTATAAGGTCAAGGATTTCAAGAAGACTTTCTTGCTCAATAACGGCAACAAGATCGAACCGATAGGATTCGGGACTTATCTTGCCGAGCCCGGAAGCATCGAAAACGCCGTAAAAGTCGGCTACAGGTACTTTGACACTGCATCTTTTTATAAGAACGAAGAATTAGTAGGTGCCGAGCTCAAAAAAGGCGGTATACCGCGTGACAAACTCTTTATCGCCAGCAAGGCTTGGCCGACTGAGATGGGTTACGAGGAAGTCCAGCAGGCTTTTAACAGATCGATCAAGAAGCTCGGAACAGATCATCTGGACCTCTATCTTATCCATTGGCCTAAGATCAGTCCGGATGACGGTGAGTGGAGACGTAAGATCTGCGAGACCTGGAAGGGTATGGAGAAGCTTGTAAAGGACGGATATATCAGAAATATCGGCGTCAGTAACTTTTTGCCGCATCATCTGAGACCTATCCTTAATGATTGTGAGATCAGGCCTCAAGTCAACCAGCTCGAGCTTCATATCGGTTATATGCAGAATTATGCTGTGTCATTCTGCAAGGAGAATAATATCCATGTACAGGCGTGGAGTCCAATGGGCAGGGGAAGGATAAGCGAGAATGAGGACATCAAGCGTCTGGCGGAATCGTATCTTGCAACGCCGCAGCAGTTTATGCTCCGCTTTCTCAATCAGCAGGGAATATCCGTTATCCCTAAGTCGAATACGACGAAAAACATGCTCGCAAATCTTGAGATCTTTGACTTTACGATCAACGATGATGACATGAGTTTCCTCATGAGTCTGCCTGAATTCGGATTCTCCGGTGAATTCCCTGATACAGCCGTTTTCGAGGGACGATAAAAATCAAACTTTTTTGCAAAAAGAGCAAAACGTTTTTTGTACAATTGTTGACACTTTTAATATTTATTCCTATAATTTATTAGACATTTTATGTCATTAATTTGAACTTTGATAATTTAATATTTGGAGGTGAATACCAAGATGGAGTGGTTATTTGCTCTTTTGGGATTTGTTCTTGGTATTCTTTTGGGTATTATTGGAACTGTTGTTTATTTTAAGCGTGGTTTATCTTCGCAGCAGAAGCAATTACAGGAAGACATCCAGAAGGCAGAAGCAGACAATGCAAGGCTTTTGGGTGAGGCTCAGAAGAATGCTGAAAATCGCAAGAGAGATTTGTTGTTGCAGGCAAAAGAAGAAATCTCTAAGGCTCGCGTCGAATTGGAGCGTGACGTAAGAGAAAGAAAGCAGGAGCTTGCAAAAGAGAGAAACAGACTTGACCAGAAAGAAGAAACACTTGATAAGAAGCTCAGCAACGTAGAAGTCAAGGAGAACGAGATCGAGAACTTGAGAAAGACGATTTCCGCAACCGAGCAGCGCACTAGAGAGATCGAAGCGAAGAAACAGGTTGAACTCGAGAAGATCTCCGGCTTGAGCGTAGCAGATGCAAGATCACTTGTTTTGGAAGCTGCAGAGCGTGAGTACAGCCATGATATGGCAACGATGCTCAAGCAGATGGAAGAAAAGACCAAGGCTGAAGCAGACAGAGTCGCTAAGGACATTATTGTCAGCTCGATTCAGAGATATGCTTCAGATTATGTTTCGGAAGTTACCGTATCAGTCGTTTCACTGCCGAGTGATGAGATGAAGGGACGTATTATCGGTCGTGAGGGCCGTAACATTCGTGCTATCGAGACAATTACAGGCGTTGATCTTATTATTGACGATACACCTGAAGCTGTTATCCTTTCATCCTTTGACCCGATCAGACGAGAGATCGCAAGACTTACGATCGAGAAGCTCGTTGTTGACGGTCGTATCCATCCGGCAAGGATTGAAGAAATGGCTAACAAGGCCAGAAAAGAAGTTAACAACACCATCAAGCAGGAAGGCGAGCGCGCAGCTTATGACACAGGTGTCATGAACCTGCATCCTGAGATCATCAAGTATCTCGGACGTTTGCGCTATCGTACGAGCTTCGGTCAGAATGTATTGCAGCATTCAATTGAAGTTTGTCACATTGCCGGCATGATGGCTGCTGAATTGGGCCTTGACGTACAGATGGCAAAGCGTGCAGGTTTGTTGCACGATATCGGTAAAGCTGCAGACTTCGAACAGGAAGGCTCGCACATCGAGATTGGTGCCGATATTGCCAGAAAGTACAAGGAAAACCCGGATATCATCAACGCGATCGAAGCGCATCACGGCGACGTCGATCCTCAGACAGCAGTTGCTGTCCTTGTTGCAGCAGCAGACGCTATATCAGCTGCAAGACCGGGTGCCAGAAGAGAGAATCTCGAGACCTACATCAAGAGGATCCAGAAGCTCGAAGAGATCGCAACTTCTTTCGACGGCGTCGAAAAGAGTTATGCTATCCAGGCAGGCCGTGAGATCCGCGTAATCGTTTCCCCTGAGAAGGTTGGAGACGAAGATATGATCCTTAAGGCAAGACAGATCTGCAAGAAGATCGAGGATGAGCTTGATTATCCTGGCCAGATTAAGGTAAATATCATCAGAGAGACTAGAGCAACAGATGTTGCAAAATAATTAGAGTTTTATTTATTGAATATAGATTGTTATTATTTGCGATACCATATTGTTGTATGTCACCTACAAAGGACTGCTTCGGCAGTCCTTTTTTTTGTCTTAAACGCTTGAGTTAACAATGTTTTGCATTATCTGTTTCATTTGATATAATTGTCTTGTTTTAGTTGTGAATGGAATTGTGGGAAAATACATACTAGGAGATTGGTACATGAAAAAATCTAAGATTGTTGGTAACAAGTTTGTTGCCACGGCAGTTACGTCTGCTATCGTAGCTGCTATGTTCCTCGCTACATCTTTTACGACCCGTGTCTATGCCGATGGTGAGAAGACTATTGAAGGACTCGGAACAGCCGGCATTTCAGCTCCAAAGGCACCTGAAACAAAGGATACTCCGTGGACGGGCAGTTACGTCTATTACGGTAATTACTT
>CADCPU010000187.1 GCA_902803365.1 Oscillospiraceae bacterium | reverse complement strand
TTGCATATCTTGATCACTTCATCGAGAGACTTGTCACCGCTGAAATAAGCGGGCATCTCTTCATGCAAGACTATATCCATATCTCCATTCGGATCATTATAGAAAGCCAGGTTGGCAATATCCTGGATCAATCTGTCTGCCATTGACTCGTCACAATAGTTCACACCGAGTTCCCTGATCCACGAATACCCCATTCCTTCAGCGCTCATGGCGGAAAAACAGTCATTCTCATATTCAACCAGCAACGGGAACTCGTATTCGAGCACTTCCCTGTTTACGCAAAGTGCCCCAAGCGGACCGAAGTCTTCCTTGAACTCTCCTCCGTAGAGATAGTTAATGAATGTCTTCACTCCGTCTTTGACCTCGCAGGCACTGGTTACGGAGATACTCTCATATATGCTGAAGCCCGCACCGCGCCCGTCAACTGAAGGCGCTCCCATTATGGTATAAGGTTGTGAAGACTTATCGCATCCGTTGGCATAATCTGCAAATCTGGTTATCATCATATACTTGCCGGCAGGTTTTTGAGAGGTCAGATTGATATTCGGATCGTCTATATCCTGATCTTCCATAAAGGGATCCTTATAATATGTTGTGATGTACTTATCCTTGGCATATTCAGCCGCAGCCCTGAACTGCTTATTGTCAAAATCGACCTTGTCCCCGTCAACGCATGAACCGAAGTCAATGCATGAAGTAAAGAAATCCATACGCTGCATATCCTGTGCATTTTCAAAACCCATATAACTGAAAACGGACGGATCTATGTAATCGGAAACATAAGGTTCTATACCGTTACAAGGGCCCTGAACGAATTTCTCATATTCTTCAAAGGTAAAACCGCGCTTTCCTTCACCAACATCTTCACTGAGACAAATGATGCCGTTTATACCTATTACCAAAGGGAGGAAATATGACTTTTTCCCGTATCTTGAAGCATCGAGGATATTCATGAAGAGTTTCTCTCGCGTATCTTTGTCAAGATAATCGGAAAGCTCGACCAGTCTGTCATCAGAGTACGCACGCTCATTCTGAAGTCCCAGGATGATATCAGGGACATCAGGTGTGTCAAGCTGTGATATGAGCCTGTTCTCATAATTGCTTTCCGTATCGGCAGTGCCGAGATAAAAACCGTTTGGTGCATAACCGACGGTTTCACCTGTGAGTACGGGATTTTGATCCCATACCCTGATGAGGTATTCGTCGTCATTCCTGTTAAAATCCCAGATCGCGGCAGACAGATAATCGGAACAGTGTTGAGGTCTGTCTATCTCGATCACTTTCTTACCCGCATGCGGATTCTTATCGGCTTTCTTGAGGACCGTTACAAGTGTTTCCTTGTTGCCGTTAGGTATGACCGTGCCGAATCCGGCCTCAAACATGAGCACCGTCTCTTCATCCGTGTGCGAGAGAACGCTTATCGAATCATAGGAAAGACCGCTCGCGATCACACTCGAATAATCCGAAAAAAACGGTGAATACATATTACAGCCGATCACGACCTCCGACTGTCCGGTCTCTTTATTGTATCTTGAGATATTTCCGATTATATCCGTATTCATATATTCGCCCTGAAGCGTAAATGAAAAATCGGCAATATCCGCTTTCCCGTCCGAATCCTTCGCCTTCTGACGCAATTCATCAAACGAAAGGATCTCGATATCATAAAACTTTCCTTCAACCGGATCCAACTTGGCTGTGAAGTTTCCATTATCACAATAGCCCATAAGACCGATGAGCTCCGAATCAGGAACCTTATATATGTTTTCGATACCGGCATAACCTGCATTATCGACGATCTCATCAACGCAAAAAGAACTTATCAGACTGTCGCCTTCATAGATAAAGTAGGAGAAACCGTCAGAAGAATTGATCGGTGAACATTCGATAATGGTATATCCGTCAACGGTTATCGTATTATTGACGACAAAGTTCGAAGAGCTGAAATCATCTATTGCTTTAAGTTCGGATCCCTTACCGGTCTCAAGATCTATATTCGAGAAATATGATTTGAAATCATAACCGCTCGGATTTAAGCCCTCTACGACCGCGACGGCTGTCTTTCCGTCGTCATCGATCATGATGCCCTTAGTCCTCAGAAAGTATTTCTCCGGATCCTCATCGCCCGGATAATCCACTTCTATCGCTTTCTCAAAACCTTCGGAACCGTAGACATTTATGTATGTCTGATCGAGCCAGTACTCATTGGGATCCGTGACGGTATAAGCATAAAATAACCTGCCGCCCGCATAATCGGTACCGACTTCTCTTTTTCTGAACGAAGGATCACCTTCGCTCATCCTGACATCATATCTGAACGAATCATACCACGGATCATCTTCCTTGACCGTGATCTCTTCAGACAGCGTGACCTCTTTTTTCGAACAGGATGCCAAAAATGATGCCGCCATCGTAAACGCCAGCAGCATCGCAACAGACTTTGCGATCTTCATATTGTTTTCTCCTTCAATATATGCATTTACCTATAATAACCATACTAGCACAGATTTTGTGACAAACTCTGCACGTATTTCGATAAAAAATAAGAATTATTTCTTCTTTGAATAATCATGAACTGATATTATAATAACTTGGTACTTATTTACATAAGTAAAGTTCTATGCATGAAAGGAGATCATTATGCAACACATTGACATTAAAGAAATCTTTGAAAATCAGGAGCTGCTCAATAATAATGTGACCGTATGCGGTTGGGTAAGAACAGCAAGAGATTCGAAGAATGTTGCATTTATCGAATTAAATGATGGAACAAGCTTGAAACACCTGCAGATCGTAATTGAAAAAGATTCCGGCATCGAGCTCGAGCAATGCTTGAAACTCGGTACTGCCATTAAGGTTGAAGGCAAGCTTGTTCCTTCAGCCAATAATATCGTTGAGATAAATGCATCAGCTATCACGGTACTGGGTACGGCTCCTGCCGACTACCCTCTCCAGAAGAAGAGACATACCCTGGAATTCCTGAGGACCATGCCTCATCTCCGTCTTCGTACGAACACATTCAATGCCGTATTCAGAGTCCGCTCCGTTATGGCAGCTGCGCTCCACGAGTTCTTCCAGAGCAAGAACTTCGTTTACGTAAATCCGCCGCTCATCACAGGCAGCGACTGCGAAGGCGCAGGCGAGATGTTCCAGGTAACTACGATCGGTTATCAGAACGGCAAATACGAGACAGCTGAGGATTACTACGCAGACGACTTCTTCGGCAAGAAGGCAGGCTTGTCAGTTTCTGCTCAGCTCGAGGGCGAGACAGCTGCTCTTGCAATGGGAAAGATCTACACATTCGGTCCTTCCTTCAGAGCAGAGAACAGTAACACGCCTAAGCATCTCGCAGAATTCTGGCACGTAGAGCCTGAGGTTGCTTTTGCTGAGCTCCCTGACGTTATCGCTCTTGCTGAGGAGATGGTCAAGTTCGTTATCGGCCGCGTCCTCGAGAAGTGCCCTAACGAGATGCAGTTCTTCGATAAGTTCATGGAGAACGGCCTCATCGACCGTCTCACAAAGCTCATCAACGACGACTTCGGTGTCATTACATACACGGAGGCAATCGATCTCTTGAAGAAGGCAGACGTTAAGTTCCAGTACCCTGTAGAGTGGGGCTGCGACCTTCAGACAGAGCATGAGAGATACATCTCCGAGAAGATCTTCAACAAGGCTGTATTCGTTACCAACTACCCTAAGGAGATCAAGTCTTTCTACATGAAGCAGAACGATGACGGCAAGACAGTTGCCGCAGTCGACCTCCTCGTTCCGGGCGTAGGCGAGATCATCGGCGGTTCCGAGCGTGAAGCTGACTACGACAAGCTCCTCGAAGCAATGAAAGTCAGGAACATGCCTCTCGAGCCTTATGCTGACTATCTCGATCTCCGTAAGTTCGGTTCCGTACCGCACGGCGGATTCGGTCTGGGCTTTGAGCGTCTCATCATGTACGTAACAGGCGTATCCAACATCAGAGACGTCGTTCTCTACCCAAGAACAGTTAACAACATCCGCTGATCAGAAATGAGGTAAAACTATGTCACAGTCAATCAACATCCCGGAAGGATATACATCACATCTTTCCCTCCGCGAGACACAGCACGCTATAAAGCAGATAAAGGACACATTCCAGCAGTCTTTGTCCTTTGCTCTCACATTGGACCGTGTTACGGCTCCTTTGATCGTACCTAAGGACAGCGGCATCAACGACGATCTCAACGGCGTCGAGCGTAAGGTCGAGTTCTCCATCAAGGAGATCGAGACAAACGCAGAGGTAGTTCAGTCCCTCGCAAAGTGGAAGCGTATGGCTCTCTACCGTTACGGCTATAAGCCCGGCGAAGGCATCTACACTGATATGAACGCCATCCGCCGCGACGACAACGTAGACAACATCCACTCCATCTTCGTAGATCAGTGGGACTGGGAGAAAGTCATCACTGCAGAGGACCGTAACATCGAATTCCTCAAGGATACTGTCAGGAGCATAGTCAAGGCTATCGTCTACACAAAGCGTCAGGTAACGCTCCGTTACCCTCAGATCAAGAATCCTATCAACGAGGATGTATTCTTCATCACTACTCAGGAGCTCCTCGACAAGTATCCGGATCTCGATACCAAGGCTCGTGAAGACGCTATCGTCAAAGAGCACGGCACTGTATTCATCATGGGCATCGGCGCTCCTTTGAGCAACGGTGAGCCGCACGACGGCAGAGCTCCTGACTACGACGACTGGTCCTTGAACGGCGACCTCATGATCTGGAACGAAGTTCTCGGTCACGCACTCGAGGTATCCTCAATGGGTATCCGCGTAGACGCCAAGTCCCTCGCTTCCCAGCTCAAGGCTGCAAACGCAGAAGACAGAATGAAGTTCGAGTTCCACAAGCTCATCGCTGAAGGCACCATGCCTCTCACGATCGGCGGCGGTATCGGCCAGTCCCGTCTCTGCATGCTCCTCCTCGAAAAGGCACACATCGGCGAAGTTCAGGCTTCCGTCTGGACAGACGATATGTACAAGGAGTTCGAGAAGAAGGGCATCACGCTTCTCTAAGCTTTTAATTTGAACTGATAAAAAGACCTGCTTCAGCGCTGAAGCAGGTCTTTTT